>DATCCI010000628.1:0-2739 GCA_036511415.1 Acidimicrobiia bacterium | reverse complement strand
GGCGTTCGGCCTCCCGGGCAACCCCGTTTCGTCACGCGTGAGCTTCGAGCTGTTCGCCCGGCCCGCGTTGCGCAAGCTCGCGGGCCGGGCCGACGTGCACGCCGAGCCGGTGCGGGCGACCGCGGCCACGGCGATGCGTCGGAGGCCCGACGGGAAGCTGCACCTCGACCGGGTGCGGGTTTGGGTCGACGACGGGCTCTATGTGTGCGAGCGCGCCGGCGCCCAGGCGAGCAACGTGTTGTCGGGGATGGCCGACGCCAACGGGCTGGTCCTCCTGGACGACGGCGAAGGTGTCGACGCGGGCGCAGAGGTCCGGGTGCTCCTGCTCTGAGGCGCCGCTGGCGGCGCGCCGGCACCCGTTCGGGTGATTCCTCCGCCGAAGGCTTGTGAATGACCACGGAACGTGGTAGAAAATACACGTAACGGGGTCGCCCGGGTGGGCGAATGCAATGCCGGGAGGCGGCAACCGTGTGGCAAGTGTGACGACACGCAGGGCGGCGTGGCGCTGCACTCCGGGGAAGCGATGATCCGTCGGCTGAAGTTGGTCGCTGCGCCGAGCGGGGAGCTAGAGCGAACCCACCCCCGGACGCCACGCAGGCTCGATGTTCGAGCCCGGCCCTAACCTGAACCGGTGACGATTCGCGCGCTGCCGGTTCCCCTGATCGATTCCTTCGCGCGCCGGGTCAAGGATCTGCGGGTCTCGATCACCGACCGCTGCAACTTCCGCTGCGCCTACTGCATGCCCGAGGAAGGGATGCAGTGGCTGCCCCGTGAGGAGTTGCTCACCTACGAAGAGATCGCCCGGATCGCGAAGGTCTGCGTCGAGCGGTTCGGCTTCGAGGCGATCCGCGTCACCGGAGGCGAGCCGCTCGTGCGGGCGCACGTGACCCGACTCGTACAGCTGCTCGCGCCGCTCGGCGTCGACATCGCGATGACGACGAACGGTGTGCGGCTACCCGAGCTCGCCCACGATCTCGCCGATGCGGGTCTGCGCCGGATCAACATCTCGCTCGACTCGCTGCAACGCGATCGTTTCTTCGCGCTCACCAAGCGCGACGAGCTCGACCGAGTGCTGGCCGGGATCGATGCCGCGCTCCTGGCCGGCCTCGCGCCGGTCAAGGTGAACGCGGTGATCATGCGCGGGGTCAACGACGACGAGGTCGTCGACCTCGCGCGTTTCGGTCGCGAGAAGGGCGTCGGCGTTCGATTCATCGAGTTCATGCCGCTCGACGCGCAGGGGGAGTGGAGCAACGACAAAGTCGTTCCCGCCCGCGAGATCATCGAGCGCATCGATGCCGTGTTCCCGCTCGAGCCGGGTGATCCCGATCATGTCGAACCCGCCGAGCGCTACGTGTTCCGAGACGGTATTGGCGACGTCGGTGTCATCTCCAGCGTCAGCGAGCCGTTCTGCGAGAACTGCGACCGCGTACGCGTCACCGCCGAGGGACAGTTCCGCACGTGTCTGTTCGCGCTCGACGAGACCGATCTCCGGGCCCTGTTGCGTTGGGGTCGCGGCCTCGACGAACCCGGTCTCGACGACCGACTCGCGAGCGCGGTCGAAGGCGCGGTTGCCACCAAGTGGGCCGGGCACCGGATCGGTCAGGTCGACTTCATACGGCCCGATCGGTCGATGAGCCAGATCGGCGGCTGACGGCCCGACCCCGTCCGCCCGAACGGCTCCGGTCGTGAATCTCTCGCGACGCCCCTACACTTCTCGCCCATGCCTCCGGAGTTCACGCATCTCGATCCTCTCGGCCGGGCTCGCATGGTCGACGTCACGGCCAAGGAACCGAGCCACCGCCGGGCGGTCGCCCGCTGCCGCGTGCACATGGAGGCCGAGACCGCCTCGGCGATCGCGACCGGAGCGATCACGAAGGGTGACGTGCTCGCCGTCGCTCGCGTTGCCGGCATCCAGGCGGCGAAGCAGACGCCCCATTTGCTGCCTTTGTGCCATCCGTTGCTCGTCGGCGCGGTGCTGGTCAATTTCCGGCTCGAGGACACGTACGTCGAGGTAGAGGCCAATGTCGACACCGTGGATCGCACCGGGGTCGAGATGGAGGCGCTTACCGCGGCCGGCATCGCGGCACTCACGATCTACGACATGTGCAAGTCGATCGATCGCTCGATGACGATCGGCGACCTCGCACTCTGGGAGAAATCCGGCGGACGGTCCGGCACCTGGCGCCGTCAATCCGACGGTTCCGACCCATTTGGTTTTTGAGTGGCGTTGATTTTCTTACAACTTCTTCATCCGCCGGTTGATGGGCTGGTCAGAACGCCTGCCACCGTGAGCAGCGCGCCGATTTCCGGGTACGTCACGGCGCGATTTGGGTAGCACAAGTTGTCGGGGCGTTTCGATCTCGGCAAACTGCTTCGACGGCGATCCACCACTCGATCGTCATCCGTTGTTACCGTTTACGACAACAAAGGTGGTCGAGAGGTCTTGACACTCGTGGTCCTGGTCATTCTCGCTGCACTCTGGGCGGTCGTGTTGTTGCCGCCGATGCTGCGATCCCGTGCGGAGCGGGCGAACGACTCGATCGGCGATTTCAATTATCGCCTCGATGTCCTCGGTCGCACGAACGGCGCGCTGCGCGCCGCGGGCGCGAGGCCGCGCGTGGCGCCGGGCAAGCGTGCGGCGAAGCGTCGCCGTGACGTCTTGCGCACTTTGCTCGGTGTGGTCGGCGGGCTGGGCGTGCTGGCGATGGCGACGAACGCGGCCATTGTCTGGGTCTTGTT
>DATCCI010000627.1:0-6668 GCA_036511415.1 Acidimicrobiia bacterium | reverse complement strand
GACCAACTACACGATCTTGAAGGCTCGAGACGTGCCCACCGCGATGATCTGGTACTGCGGAGGGCACGGAGTGTGCTTGACCAAGGGTGGCGACATGGCCCGCACGGGCACGGCCACGATCGCGTGGTTGGCGCGCTATGTGAAGGACGACACCTCCGCGCATCTCGGGCCCGCGTTCGAGACCGTCGACCAGAACGGCGCCGAGCTCGTCGCCGCCACCTACCCGCCCACGTACGGTCCGGCGATCAGCGCGCACGGCGCCGGCGATCTCGCGCTGGTGCCCACGAAGTTCGCGCCCGCGCCGCCCGTCGCGGGCGCGCCCACCGCCGTGCTCGGCACCGTCGCGGGCGGCATCACGCCCGCCCGCGCGACCAACGGCGTCGACGTGACGGTGAGCTTCGCCGACACGGTGCTCGTACTCGGCGCACCCACGCTGACGATCACGTGCTCAGGCACCGCGCCTCCCGGCGCGCGGCCGGCGCGCGTCTTCGCGCAACTCGTCGACCCCGCCACCGGCCTCGTGCTCGGCAACCAGATCACGCCGATCAAGGTCGAGCTCGACGGCAAGGTCCACACAACGGCGATCCCGCTCGAGATGGTCGTGTTCTCCGCGGCGCGAGGAGCCACGCTGACGCTCCAGCTCACCACGACGACCGCCGCGTACGCGCAACCACGCCTCGGGGGCGACGTGAAGTTCACGGCGATCGACGTGAGGCTGCCGACCGTCGCCGGCATGCGGGCGGGCTGAAAGGTCGCGGCACCCAACCGTTCCCTCGCTCAGGGGCCGTCGATGACGGTGCGGTCGAGGGAGGCGAAGTCGGGTGCGCCGACGAGATTCAGCGTGCGCTCGACGTCGTCGCGGAACCACGACAGCACGCGATCGACGCCGCGCTCTCCGCCGGCGCCGAGCCCGTAGAGATACGCGCGCCCGGCCATGCAGGCGTCCGCACCCGCCGCGACGGCCTTGACGATGTCGCTCCCGCGCCGGACGCCGCCGTCGCAGATGATCTCGATGCGGCCGCCGACCGCATCGGCGACGGGCGAGACGAGCCAGAACGATGCGGGCGCGCCGTCGAGCTGGCGGCCGCCGTGGTTCGACAGCGCGATCGCCTCGACACCGGCGTCGGCCGCGAGGAGCGCGTCGTCGACGGTTTGGATGCCCTTGATGACGATGGGACCGCTCCACACCGAGCGGAGCCAGTCGACGTCGCGCCACGAGAGCGCCGGATCGAATTGCGTATTGATGTAGTCGGACAACGTCACCGGCGACGCGCCGTCGCCGACGTCGCGGCCGGCAACGTTCGCGAAGCGGATGGGCTCGCTGCGCACGAAGGCCCACGTCCATGCCGGGTGACGCGCGCCGTCGACGATCGTGGCCGGACCGATCGTGGGCGGCAGCGAGAACCCGCGCCGCACGTCGCGCTCGCGGCGGCCGAAAACCGCGGTGTCAACGGTGAGGACGATCGCTTCGAAACGCGCGGCGGCGGCCCGGTCGATCATTTCCTGAACCAGCCCGCGGTCGCGCCACGCGTATACCTGGAAAAAGAGACGCCCGTCGCTGACCGCGCGCACTTCCTCGATCGAGCGCGTGCTGAGCGTCGACAGGGTGTACGGAAGCCCGGCGCGCGCCGCGGCGCGCGCCACCGCGAGCTCGCCCTGCGGGTCGGCGATGCGCGTGAACCCGGTCGGCGCGAGCACCAACGGGTAGGCGAGCGGACGGCCGAGGATCGTCGACGTCACGTCGATCTTCGCGATACCGCGGAGCACACGAGGCCGGAACGTCACCTCGGCGAAGGCGCGTTCGTTCGCGGCGAGCGTGCGTTCGTCCTCGGCGGCACCGTCGATGTAGTCGAACACGCCACCCGGCAGACGGCGTTGGGCGATGCGACGAAGGTCGGCGACCGACGCCGCCCGCCCGAGCCGACGTTCCACGGGATCCGTCTCGATGCGGTCGAAACGGACGACCGACCGCAGCGTCCGGTACATACCCACGTCAGATCCTCGCGCCGTCGGGTAGGCAATGGTCCGACCGGCCGCAGCCCAAGTTACGCAAGGATTCGCTCTGACACAGATTGGATAGCCCGCGCCGCCGCGGCCGGGGAACGCAGGCCGCGGAGCGCGTCACGGATCGCCGACCACCCGGCGTCCTCGATCTCCGGGAACCGTTCGAGCGGCGGGTAGGTGATCATGGCGTCGTCGATCATCCGGCGCGTGATCTCGAGCCGGCGGCGGTCGATGTCGCCGTGCGGCTCGACCGCGGCGAGTGCTCCTCGGTGCGCACAGATGCTTCCGCCCGCCGCGTCGACCGCTTGCAGCTCCGCGCCGAGCAACCGGTGGAGGAGCGTCAGCGCGCCGTCGACGTCGCTGCACGTTCGTGGGATGGCCCACGCGTGACAGCCCGCGTACGAGACCCGTCGAGCCGGGCCGGCCGGATAGGGATGCGGCACGAACCGGTCGGCGAGGGCGGACGCACGTATGGCGCCCCACCCGCCGGGCCACGCGGCCGCGGCGTCGACGCGACCGTCGAGCAGCGCGGCATCGACCTCGTCGTAGTGCCAGTCGACGAGGTCGGCCGGAGCGCGCGCCGCGAGGCGGCACAGCGTCTCGATCGCATGCTCCGCGTCGGGCGTGGCCATCGTCGGGTGCACCTGCGCATCGAAGAGCGCGCCGCCGCGTCCGGCCACGAGCTCGAAGAAGCTGCCGAACAAGCCGGATTCCCGGCCCGGGAAGCCGAAGACGGTGTCGGAGGCGAGCAGTGCGTCCCAGGTGTCGGGCGCGGTGCCGATCCGATCGGCGCGGACCCACAGCACGCGCACGTCGATCGACCGCGGGAGGCAGAGCTGCGCGCCTTGGAAGCGGCACAGCTCGACCGCGCGCGGTGCCAGCGGTGCGATGACCGCGTCTTCGACGAGGTCGTCGAGCGGGAGCAACCACCGCGACTGCGAGGGCGCGTACTTGGAATGGGTCGCGAGCACGTCGATGCGCTCGCCGGCCGCGAGCATTCCGGCCACCTCCCGATTGAGGGTCGGGTGATCGGCGTGGACCACGACCTCGACCTCGCCCGGTGTGAACGTGTCGTACAACCGGTCGTACATCGGGCCGCCGACGAGGGCGATGCGCGGCGTCACGACCCCGCCTCCACGATCACTCGATGATGCGCACGCCGGTAATCCCGCCGTCGAGCAGGAAGTCGGCGCCGGTCGTGAAGGTCGTCTCGTCGGCGAGATACGCGACGGCCGCCGCGACCTCCGCGCAGGTGACCATGCGCCCGAGCGGTTGGCGCCGGCGGAGCGCCTCGAAACCGGCCTCGGGATCGGGGAGGACGGCGACGGTCCGTTCCACCCACGGGCTCGCGACCGTCCCCGGCGAGACGCAGTTGACGCGTATTCCGGAGGAGATCTCGTCGGCGGCCATCGCGCGCGTCAACGCGAGCACGGCGCCCTTCGACGCCGAGTAGACGGCGCGGTCGACCAAACCCACCGATGCCACGACCGAACACGTATTGACGATCGCACCACGACCGGCGCCGCGCATCGCGGGCAGCACGGCGCGCGACATGTTGGCGACGCCGAACACGTTGACGCCGAAGACGCGTTGCCACTCCTCGGGAGAAGACGCGACGACGTCGCCGGTGGCTCCGATTCCCGCGTTGTTGCAGAGCACGTCGATGTGGTCGTGTTCGGAGAGGATCCGAGCGACCGCGGCCGCGCAATCGTCGGGTCGGGACACATCGACTCCGTCGAGCAGGTCGAGCCCGACGACGATGTTGCCGGCCGTGCGGAAGTGGTCGACGATGGCCGAGCCGATCCCACCACTCGATCCGGTCACCACCACAACCCGTTCCGGCATCGCTGCACTCCCTCGTGCTGTCTCCGACATGCTCCTTCTAACATGCTGCTCGGATGACCCGCATCATCAGTGCCCGCACGCTCGACATCCGGGCACCGACATCGATCACTCTCGCCGGCTCCGATGCTGTGCACCAAGACCCCGACTACTCCGGCGCGTACGTGTTCCTCGGCACCGACGGCCCGCACGAGGGTGTCGGCATGACGTTCACGGTCGGTCGCGGCAACGACTTGTGCTGCGCGGCCATCGAGCAGCTCGCGCCGTTGATCGTCGGACGCGAGCTCGAAGAGCTCGTCTCCGACGGGGCCGCGTTCTGGCGGCGTCTGACCAACGACGGTCAGCTCCGGTGGCTGGGGCCGGAAAAGGGTGTCATCCACCTCGCGACGGCCGCGCTCGTGAACGCGGTGTGGGATCTGTGGGCGCGCGTCGAGGACAAGCCGCTCTGGCGACTGGTGTGCGACCTGTCGCCCGAGCAGTTCGTCGCGAGTGTCGACTTTCGCTATCTCACGGACGTGCTCGACCGAGACGAGGCGCTCGATCTGCTGCGGGGCCTCGCACCGACGCGCGCCGAGCGCGTCGCCGAGCTCGAGCGCACCGGGTATCCCGCGTACCTGACGTCGGCCGGTTGGCTCGGCTACGACGAGGCCACCGTGCGCGACCTGTGCCGGCAGGCGCGGGCCGACGGCTGGCGCTGCTTCAAGACCAAGGTCGGCCTCGACGTCGCGAGTGACGTTCGCCGCTGTGAGGTGATGCGCGAGGAGATCGGCGATCTTCCGCTCATGGCCGACGCCAACCAGGTGTGGGACGTCGACGAGGCGATCGCGCGCGTGCGCCACCTCGCGCCGTTCGGCCTGCGATGGATCGAGGAGCCCACGAGTCCCGACGACGTACTCGGCCATGCGGTTATCCGCCGCGCAGTAGCGCCCGTCGGCGTCGCGACCGGTGAGCACGCGGCGAACCGCGTGGTGTTCAAGCAGCTGATGCAGGCCGAGGCCATCGACTATTGCCAGATCGACGCGTGCCGGCTGGGCGGAGTCAACGAAGTGTTGGCCGTGCTCCTGCTCGCGGCGAAGTTCGACGTTCCGGTGTGCGCGCACGCCGGCGGTCTCGGCCTGTGCGAGTACGTACAGCACCTTGGCGCGATCGACTACGTGTGCGTGAGTGGTTCACTCGACGACCGGACGACCGAGTTCGCCGATCATCTCCACGAGCACTTCGTGCACCCGGCTGTCGTGCGCGCCGGGCGTTACGTGCTCCCGGCGGCCGCCGGTTACTCGGTGGATCTGCTTCCCGACTCGTACGCGGCACTCGCGTTCCCCGACGGTGCGGTGTGGCGGAGGTGACGACGCTCGACGACTGGTCGATTCCGCGGCCACTCGGCGAACGCGGACCGGCGGTCACGGGGCTCGGGCTCGGGTGCGCGCCGATCGGCAACCTGTTCTCCGGTGTGACCGACGACGACGCGCGCGCGACTGTCGACGCGGCCTGGGACGCGGGCATCCGCTACTTCGACACCGCGCCGCTCTACGGGCACGGCGTGTCCGAGCGGCGTGTCGGCCGCGCGTTGGCCGCCCGGTCGCGCCGCGACTACGTCCTCTCTACCAAGGTCGGTCGAGTGCTGCAACCGGCCGGACCCGAACGGGCGCCGACCATCTTCACCGACGTCGGCGACCTCGAGCCCGAATTCGATTTCTCTCGCGATGGGATCTTGCGGTCGCTGGAAGCGAGCCTGGCGCGACTCGACACCGACCGCATCGACGTTGCCCTCGTGCACGACCCGGACGACCACGAGGACGACGCACTCGGAACTGCGTTCCCGACGCTCGTACGCCTGCGGGACGAAGGCGTCGTGGCCGCGGTGGGGTGCGGGATGAACCAGACCGCGATGGTCGAGCGCTTCGTCGAGCGCGTCGACATCGATTGCGTGCTGCTCGCGGGCCGCTATTCGCTGCTCGATCGCAGCGGTACCGGGCTCCTGGCCCGGTGCGCGGCGCGCGGTGTCGGGGTAGTCCTCGGAGGGGTGTTCAACACCGGCGTGCTCATCGATCCCGACGCGCATCCGACCTACGACTACGCGGCCGCACCCGACCCAGTGCTCGAACGCGCGCGCCGCCTCCGCGAGGTGTGTCGGACGCGCGGGATCGCGCTCGGGGCAGCCGCGTTGCAGTTCGCGATGCGGCACCCGGCCGTGACCACCGTGCTCGTCGGCGCGCGGTCCGCCGCCGAGGCCGACCTCGACGTGGGCTACGCCGCGATACCGCTCGACGACGACGTGTTTCACGAGCTCGCCGGCATCGACTAACGGGCCCGGAGCGGGCCGCGACCGACGATTAGCCGGCAGATGGGTTGGGTATATGCGGCATCGTTCGGCGGGGGGGAACGACCTGAGCCCGCTTCGAGTCTGGACGTTCAGGAGGGCGGGACGGGATGGCAGCGCGACCGACAGTACGACGAAGCGGCCGGGCATTTGCGGTGTTGACGAGCGTGTGCCTGGTCGTCGGTTTGATGACCGCCATCGGCGCTTCCGCCGCGACGCCGACCTTCCGCGCGGTCGGCAGCGCCGAACAGGTGTACGTCACCGGCCTCGCATCCTCTGCGCAAATGTCGCTCATTGGTCCCGCGGGACTTACGCTCAGGACACAGAACGCCGACGCGCTCGGTGGGCTGTTGTTTCGGAACGTCCCGCCGGCCAAGGGTTACCGCGTACGCCGCGCTTCTGATGGGCTGGAATCGGGGGCGCTCACCGTGTATTCCGACCAGGCGGCGCCCTGGGATCCGGGGATCTACAACCAAACCATTCCCGACAACGGATACACGTA
>DATCCI010000626.1:0-5368 GCA_036511415.1 Acidimicrobiia bacterium | reverse complement strand
CCAGCGCCAGCGCGAGCATCGGAGCCGAAGGCATCGTGACGCTCGTCGAGGGATCGGCGTTCTGCATCTCGAGCCGCTCCGGCGAGATCGATCCGTCCCGACCGCAGGGCCTGTTCTTTCGCGACACGCGCTTCGTGTCCGAGTTGCGCTGCACCTTGAACGGGCTGAGCCCGGAGCCGCTCGCGGCCACCGCGCCGGATCCGTTCAGCGGCGTTTTCGTGCTGCGCGGCCATCCGTCGAAAGGACACGCCGATTCGCACCTGGTGCTCTTCCGCCGCCGTTACGTCGGCCGGGGCATGCGCGAGGACCTGGAGATCGACAACTACGGCGAGGAGGCGGCATTCTGCTCGGTCGAGCTGTTGGTCGACGCCGATTTCGCCGACCTCTTCGAGGTGAAGGAAGGGCGGGTCCAGAAGCAGGGCCAGCTCGGCGTGGTCTGCGAGGGTTCGCGGCTCAGCTTCCACTACAAGCGCCACGCGTTCGAGCGCGCTACGCACGTCGACTTCAGCGGGGCACCCCGGATCCACGGCACGCACGTCGTGTACGAGACGGTCATCCCGCCGCACGGGCGATGGTCGGCGTGCATCGAGGTGACGCCGGTGATCGGCGACCTCGAGGTGACGCCCCGATATCAATGCGGTCAGCCCGTCGAACGTTCGACTCCGGTCGCGCGGCTGGAGGAATGGCGCGCGCGCATGCCCGTGGTCACGAGCGACGACGATCAGTTCCGCGCACTGCTCGATCGCTCGACCCAGGATCTCGCGGGGCTGCGCATCTTCGACCCCGAGTACCCCGACCGGGCAGTGGTGGCCGCCGGCGCGCCCTGGTTCATGACGTTGTTCGGCCGCGACTCGCTGCTCACGTCGTGGATGACGATGCTCGTCGACCCGGATCTCGCGCTCGGCACGCTCCAGACGCTGGCGCGCTTCCAGGGAACCGACGTCGACGCGCGCACCGAGGAGGAGCCCGGACGGATCCTGCACGAGATGCGCTTCGGTGAGACCGCGTCGCTCGCGCTCGGTGGCGGTCGCGTGTACTACGGCACGGTCGATGCGACGCCGCTCTTCGTGATGCTCGTGGGCGAGCTGTCGAGATGGGGCTCGCGTCGGGAAGAGGTCGACGCGCTCTTGCCCGCGGCCGACGCGGCCCTGCGCTGGATCACCGAGTTCGGCGACCGCGACGGCGACGGGTACGTCGAATACCAACGTACGACCGACCACGGATTGCAGAACCAGGGCTGGAAGGACTCCTGGGACTCGATGCGCTTCGCCGACGGTTCCCTCGCGGCGACACCGATCGCACTGTGCGAGGAGCAGGGCTACGTGTACGCCGCGCTCATCGCTCGGGGCCATTGCGCGACCGAAGCCGGCGATCACGGGCTGGCCGCATCGTTGACCGCGCGCGCGGCCGAGCTGAAGCGCCGATTCAACGAGGACTTCTGGGTCGACAGCGCCGACGGCGGCTACTTCGCGCTCGGGCTCGACCGTGACAAGAAGCGGATCGACGGCGTGGGTTCGAACATGGGCCACTGCCTCTGGACCGGGATCGTCGACGAGGAGAAGGCGCCGCAGGTCGCGCGGGTGCTGCTCTCCGACGCCATGTTCAGTGGTTGGGGCGTGCGCACGTTGTCCTTGGCGAACGCGGGCTACAACCCGATCTCGTATCACTGCGGGAGCGTGTGGCCCCACGACAACGCGCTGTGTGCTGCCGGCTTGATGCGTTACGGGTTCGCGGACGAGGCGCACCGCGTGATGCGCGGGATGGTCGACGCGTCGCGATGGTTCGGCGACCTCCTCCCCGAGCTCTTCGCCGGAATGGCGCGTGACGGCCTCCGGTTCCCGGTCAGCTACCCGACCTCGTGCTCACCGCAGGCGTGGGCCGCGGCGTCGCCGTTGCTGTTCCTGCGGACGCTGTTGCGGTTCGAGCCCGACATCCGGGCGAACAAGCTCCACCTCGCGCCTGCGGTGCCCGACTGGATCGGCACGTTGCGACTCGAACGCATCCCGATCATGGGCGGCCACCTCGGGGTGGAAGTCACCGGTGAGGTGGTGAAGGTACTGGAGGTGCCCGAGGACCTCTCGATCGTCTCCGATCCTCGCCGCCCCACCACGCCGCCGCCCTAGGCGGACGAGGCGACGCGCGCGAGCGAGAGGGCGAAGTCGCCGTCGGCGTCGGTCCACCACTCGACGAGTTCCATCCCCGCCGCGTGCAGCTCGCGTTCGACGCGTGCACGGGTGAACTTGGCGCTGACTTCGGTGCGCATCTCCTCGCCGGCCGCGAATTGCACCTGCAATTGGAGCGCGCCGACCCGCACCGTCTGCGCGCGCGTCGATCGCAGACGCATCTCGATCCATTCGCGTTCGGTGTCGAAGACGGCGACGTGCTCGAACGCGTCGAGGTCGAAGTCGGCGTCGAGCTCGCGATTCATCACGTGGAGGACGTTCTTGTTGAACTCTGCCGTCACGCCGCGCGTGTCGTCGTACGCGGCCTCGAGGCGAGCGACGTCCTTGACGAGGTCGGTACCGAGCAGGAAGTAGTCGTCGGGGCCGAGCATCGCGGCGACGTCGCGCAGGAACACGGATCGCGCGTCGGGGAGCAGGTTGCCGATCGTGCCGCCGAGGAACACCACGAGCCGGCGACCGCCTCGCGGGATGCTCTCGAGATCGAGGGTGAAGTCGCCGACCACCGGTTGCACGTCGATGCCGGCGTACTCGTGTTCGATCGCGGCGGCCGCGTCGTGCAACGTGCGTTTGCTCACGTCGAACGGCACGAACCGCCGCAGCGTTCCGGCGCGCCGCATCCCGTCGAGGAGCACGCGGGTCTTCTCCGATGTGCCCGAGCCGAGCTCGACGAGCGTGTCGGCGTTCGTGCGCCGCGCGATCTCGGCGGCGCGCGCCTCGAGGATCGCCCGCTCGCACCGCGTCGGGTAGTACTCCTCGACCCGCGTGATCTCGTCGAACAACGACGAGCCGCGGTCGTCGTAGAACCACTTGGGTGGAATGTCCTTGGGCCGCGCGGTCAAGCCGCGTTGCACGTCCTCTTCGATCGTGCTCACGATCTCACCCCCTGTGCTTCGTCGCGGGCGAGACGCACGCCGCCGAACATCCAGCGGCTCGCGGGCGGGAAGAAGTTCCGGTAGGTGAGGCGCTTGTGGCCGGGCGACGTTGCGTCGGCGCCGCCACGGAGGGTCATCTGGCCGCTCATGAATTTCCCGTTGTACTCGCCGACGGCTCCGGCCGCGGGCCGAAAGCGTGGATAGGCGAGATAGGCGCTCGACGTCCATTGCCAAGCGACGGTGTCGAGCTCGCGCAGCGTTCCCGGCGGCGTGCACTGGGCCGCGTGCTCCCACTCGAACTCCGTGGGCAAGCGCGCGTCGCGCCAGCGCGCGTACGCGTCGGCTTCGTAGTGACTGACGTGCACGACCGGTTCGTCCGGGTCGAGCGCGCGTCGCCCGTTGAGCGTGAAGATGCTCCAACCGTCGGTACCGTCGTCGCGCCAGTAGAGCGGCGCGTCCCATCCGTTCGTCTGCGCCGCGTACCAGCCGTCGGAGAGCCAGAGCTCCGGGCGGCGGTATCCGTCGTCGGCGATGAATTCGAGCCACTCGCGGGCGCACACGAGCCGATCGGCGATGTGCATGGGCTCGAGGTGCACGACGTGTCGCGGTCGTTCGTTGTCGAAGGAGAAGTCGGGGCCGTCGTGGCCGATCTCGGCGTTGCCGCCGTGCACGGGGACGAAGCGCAGGGGCGTCGCAACGGCGGGCAGGTGCGGTGCGCCCGCGTACACGGGATCGGTCGGGTTGCAGTGCAGCACGTGCTTGATGTCCATGAGCAGAAGCTCTTGGTGTTGTTGTTCGTGATGCAGACCGAGCACGACGAGCGCGGCGGCGTCGGAGTCGCAGGTGTCGATCAGCTCGTGCATCGCGTCGTCGACGTAGGTTCGGTAACGGGCGATCTCGTCGACCGACGGACGCGAGAGCAAGCCCCGAAGCGGTCGCGGATGACGCGGACCGACCGCCTCGTAGTACGAGTTGAAGAGATACGCGTACGCGGGGTCGAACGCGGTGTAGCGCTCGACGCGTGGTGCGAGCAGGAACGTCTCGAAGAACCACGTGGTGTGCGCGCGATGCCATTTGGTGGGGCTGACATCGGGCATCGACTGGACGACTTGGTCTTCGTCGGAGAGCGGCGCGGCGAGTTCCTCGGTGAGGTCTCGAACCCGGCCGTAGTGATCGTGCAACGCGACGCGGGCGGCCGCGTCGAAGGAGAGTCGGGATGCGAGCGCGGTCATCGGTCGACTGTCCCGAAACACGCTGCGACCCATGCGCAGTTACGGACCGGAGCGATCCATTCGACGACACCGATCATCGGTCTCCCCTCTCGTGGCGTTGGACGTGCGCTTCGACATGTGTACGGAACCGCATCGGGCCTCGGTTCATGCCCGGCTGTGGATCTCACCGTACCCACGACGTGTGACACCCGCGCCGCGACCGATGCGGCCTCGCGGCGGGCTACCAGCCTCGTTCGACCCAATCGTCGAGGTGCGGGCGCTCGGTGCCGATCGTGGTGTCGAGCCCGTGGCCAGGCAATACGAGGGTCTCGACCGGAAGCGGAAGGAGGCGTTCGTCGACCGAACGGATGATTGTGGGGAAATCACCGCCTTCGAACTTGGTGTTCCCCACGCCGCCGGGAAAGAGGGTGTCGCCGCTGAACAGCACCGGGTGGCCTTCGAGCAAAAAGCAAGTGGACCCTCGGGTGTGCCCGGGCGTGTGAATGGTGCGCAGGCGGAGGTCGCCCACTTCGATGATCTCGTCGTCGGGAATGGTGAAGTCGTAGCCGGGAAGCATCTCCGCGTCCTGCGCGGCGATACCCACGTCGATGCCGGCGTCGCGCATCTCGGTGACCGCCTGGATGTGGTCGAAGTGGCCGTGGGTGGTGAGGACACGCCGTACGCCGGTGGCCCGCGAGACCTCGAGCAGCAACTCGTGCTCGTTCGCCGCATCCACGAGTACCGCCACGCCGGTGCCCTTGTCGCGCAGCACGAAGACGTTGTTCTCGTACGGCCCGACCACGAGCTTGTCGATGCGGACGCCGGACGTCTCGTAGTGCGCGGGGCGAGCCAGGGTGCCGACCATGGACCGAGGCTACCGCCGAGTCCTACGGTCTGGATCTCGGCGAAGCCCCCGCGCCTTTTGCTTGTCCGCTCTTGCCGCTCGGGCCCCGCGCGCTGCTCGGTGGGATACCCGCCTCGCGACGCTCGCTCAGGCTTCCCGCTCTTGGCGCTTCGCGCCGGGCCGCTCGGGCCCCGCTCGCTGCTCGGCGGATACCCGCCTCGCGACGCTCGCTCAGGCTTCCCGCTCTTGGCGCTTCGC
>DATCCI010000625.1:0-7806 GCA_036511415.1 Acidimicrobiia bacterium | reverse complement strand
GACCGAGGTGCAAAAGAACATCATCGCCGACCGAGCGCTCAAGCTCGAGCGCTGACAACCGGTTCGCACCTCTATCCGTTACGCGGAGCGCACGATCTCGTAGAGCGACTGATCGCCAGACTGGACGATGAGTCGGAGCGGCACGTACCGGCGGAGGTCGGTCGCCGTGGCCGAGTTCACCGCGAGAAAGGGCGTCGTCTCGAAGAACGCGTAGCTGTGGCGCGTGGTGAGTTGGTGGGCCCAACGGGAAAGGTCGGCCGCGTACGCATGGTTCGGTTCGCCGGTCGAGTAGACGAGCGGCGATGGCAGCACGAAGGATCGCCGGCCCGACGCGAGATAGACGATGTCGGGCACGCTGGTGACGATTGTCGCGTCGTCGGGGAGCCGAGCGATCGCTTCTTCCGCGGCTGTACGCACGGGCGCCGGTCCCGCGCCCGTTTCGATCACCGTCCGCGCGGTCGACCACCCGGTGAACACGAGGGCCGCGCAGAGCAGTCCGACCACTGTCGCGGCCGTCTTCGCGCGCAGGTACGGCGCGAGGAGTCGATACGCGACGGCCACGGTCACCGCATAGACGACGCCGCGCACCGGCGCGAAGAGACGGGCATCGAACGCGGTGCTCCTATCCAACCAGGTCTGCGTGGCGAACACGGTGGCCACGTACAACACGATGAACATGACTGCGATCAGCTGCTGCACGCGTACGCGGTCGTTGGTCCAGTACTCGCGCACACGCCGAGGGATCCAGAAGCAGGCAACTGCGACCACGGCGGCGACAACGGCAACGCCGAGGGCGCGGACGGTCGTCGGCCAGCTCGGCGGGAGCAGAAATCGGCCGAACGAGTCGACGATCTCGCTCGGGCGGGCGGGGTGATACGCGAGCGTTCGCGTCCCCTGGCCACCGAGCGCCGCGCTCCACAGGAGATACAACAGCATCGGCCCGACTGCGATGCAGCTCACGACGAGGGTTCGTCGTGAGCGGTGAACCAGGGATCCGCCCACTAAGACTCCTACCGCGAGCCCAACCGTGAGCACAACGGCCGCGCCCGCGTACCGCGTCAGGAACGCGGCCGCCGCGAACGCGGTCGCGAGCGCGATCGCCCTTCGAGTCCGGGGAGACGGAGGTCCGACCGCAGTGCACGCGGCGAGGAGCGCACCGTTCGTGAGCAGGATGAAGAGTGGTTCGCTCGCGATCGCGATGTGCAGCTGGAGCCAGCCGAAGACGATCGTCGAGTCGGAGAAGAACACGACGAGGAACGCGGGGAGTACCGCGACGAGCGCCGAGCGATAGGCAGTCAGGCGCGCCGTGAGCACACCGAGCAGCAGCACGTTGAGCCCGACGCAGACGACATCGATCCACCGCGCCGCGCCCCGCTCGCCGCGGCCGAGAGTCGACACGGCGGCCAGCGCGGCCGGATAGCCCGGTGGGTAGTGACTCGACGGAACGTGTCCGTCGAAGGCGAGCGCGACCCCAGGCTGATAGCCGTCCCAGGCGAACGTCGACGGCACCGTCGGACCATGCCAATGCCGAATCTCGTCCGCCGTGCCGAGATAGACCGCCGAATCTGCCCACGAGAGCATGTTGTGCCTGGTACTCACCATGGACCACGCCGACGCCCACAGCGCCAGGGCGATCACCGGCGCGAGCACGAGAAGTTGTACGCGGTGAGATCGAATCGATTGGCGCAGAAGGGCTACGCCCCGTCGCGACCACGCGCGCACAGAGGTTCGACTCGAGTCCGCAATCCGCTCGTCCGCGTACCCGAGCCGCATCTCCGAACGCTAGTAGCCCGTCGCGCGTTCGCCGAGTACTCGCGTCGCGTCACGGGTCAGCGCGTCTGCGCGAAGCGCTGCGCACCGAACGGCTCGAGATCGAGCACGGGCGGACGGCCGCACACGAGGTCGGCGACGAGCGCGCCGGAAACCGGCCCGAGGAGCAACCCGTTGGCGCCGTGACCGGTGGCGACGAACACGTTCGACACTCCGGGCAACGGGCCCAGGATCGGCATGTCGTCGATGCTCGCCGGCCGGAGCCCGACGCGCACCTCGCGCACGGTCGCGCCCGCGAGCCCGGGAAACACGCGTAACGTCTCGCGGAGCACGTCGTGCACCCCGCCGGCCGTGACCTCCGCCGCGAAGCCGACGTCCTCCACCGTCGCGCCGACCGCGACACGCGCGTCGGCCCAGGGAACCATGTAGTAGCCGAAGACCGGTTGCGCGATCGGCCACGTGCCGGTGTCGTGTTCGCCGACGCCGAGATGCACGATCTGACCGCGCAGCGGCCCCACCGGGAGCGTCACGCCGAGTTGCTCGGCGACGCGGCCCGTCCACGCGCCACCCGCGATCACGATCGCGTCAGCCGGGAGGGTGCGCACGTCGTCGACCGAAACCGCTCGCACCTCGACGCCGTGCTCCCGCGTCGCGGCGTCGAGCAGCGCCGCGCACAGCGAGCGGCCGTCGACGCGGGCGGCGGCCGGATGGTGCAGCGCCCGCACGACTTCACCGAGGACGGGCACCATGGCGCGCGCCTCGTCCGCGCCGATCTCGGTCGCGCCGGGCGCGCGCTCGGCGACCCACTCCCACGCGGGCACGTCGCTCGCACGGGTCGCCAGTTGCAGGATCCCGCAGCGGGCCCAACCCGTTGCTCCTGCGAGCCGAGGGACGAGTTGGTCGTAGTGCGCGCCCGCCGCCTGCACGAGCTCGGTCCAACGGGGATCGTCGCGCTTGGTCGTCGCGGGCGAGAGAATGCCCGCGCCCGCGTCGGTGGCTCGGCCCACGTCGGCCCGGTCGACGAGCAGGGTCCGGACCCCTCGGAGACCCAGCTCGTAGGCCGTGGCCGCGCCGACCAGACCGCCTCCGACCACTGCCACGTCGTACTGCGCCACGGCCCCATTCTGATATCGGCGTTTCCCGCCTGAAATATAACAAGTAATTACTTGCGTTATTGTGGGAACCGGACCAAGATCCAGAGGAACGAGGAGGAATCTCATGCCCGTCGCAATCATCACCGGCGCCTCCCGCGGTTTCGGCCGGGCGCTCGCCCGCGCCTTGACGAGCGAGGGCTGGGATCTCGTCATCGACGCCCGCGATCCGAACGCACTGCTTGCCTCGGCCGAACCGCTCGGGGCGTCGGGCGTCGTGCGCGCCGTCCCCGGCGATGTCGCCGACGGCGCCCACCGCGCGGCTCTGGTCGCCGCCGCCGCCGAGCTCGGTGGCATCGATCTGCTCGTCAACAACGCGAGCGTGCTCGGGCCGTCGCCGCAGCCCGGGCTCGCCGACTACCCGCTCGACGTGCTCGCGCACGTGTTCGAGGTCAACACCCTCGCCCCGCTCGCCCTCGCGCAACTGGCTCTCCCCCGGCTCCGCGAACGGCACGGCGTCATCGTCAACATCACCTCGGACGCGGCGGTCGAGCCGTACGAGGGTTGGGGCGGCTACGGATCGTCGAAGGCCGCGCTCGAGCAACTCGGCAACGTGCTCGGCGCGGAAGAGTCCCTCGTGCGCGTCTATACGTTCGACCCCGGCGATATGCGCACGCAGATGCATCAAGAGGCGTTTCCGGGCGAGGACATCTCCGACCGTCCCGAACCCGAGACGGTCGTGCCCGCGCTCCTGCGCCTCCTGCACGACGCCCCGGCAAGCGGCCGCTACCGCGGCGCCGACTTCGCGACGGTGACGCCATGACCGCCGTGGTCGTGCGCGAGGCGACCGAGCCTCCGGAAGCCCGCGGGATCACGCGCGATGCGGTGCGGATGATGGTCGCGCACCGCGCCGACCAACGGATCGCGCACGCACACGCGCACGATCTGCCCCAGTTCCTCGACGAGGGCGACCTCGTGGTGGTGAACACGTCGGGGACGTTGGCCGCGGCGCTCGACGCGCGGGGCGAGGACGGCACCCCGCTCGTCGTGCACCTCTCGCAACGGTTGCCGGCCGGCCTGTGGCTCGTCGAGCTGCGCCGCCCCGACGGCCGCGCGACGGAGCCGTGGTTCGAGGACCCGCCCGGCCGAACGCTGCGGCTCGTCGGAGGCGGACTCGTCCGTTTGGCCACACGCTTCGAGTCGTCGGCCCGCTTGTGGGTCGCGACGCTCGACCTCGCCGAACCCTTGCTCACCTATCTCGCGGTGCACGGCCGGCCGATCCGCTACGGCTACGTGACGCGTGACTGGCCGCTCGACACGTACCAGAACGTGTACGCGCGCGAGCCCGGGAGCGCCGAGATGCCGAGCGCCGGTCGTCCGTTCACGCCCGAGCTCGTCACCCGGCTGGTCGCCAAGGGCGTCGGTGTCACGCCGCTCGTGCTCCACACCGGGGTCTCGTCACTCGAGGCGAACGAACACCCGTATCCGGAGTGGTACCGGGTGTCGCCGGCGACGGCCGCGCGGATAAACGAGACGCGCGCCGACGGCGGGCGCGTGATCGCGATCGGGACGACGGTGGTGCGCGCGCTCGAAACCGTCGTCGACGACCGACGCGTCGTCCACGCGGGCGAGGGCTGGACGGACGTGATCGTGACCCCCGAGCGGGGCGCGCGGTCCGTCGACGGGCTCCTCACCGGCTGGCACGAGCCGGAAGCGTCTCATCTCCGGATGCTGGAGGCGATCGCGGGCCGCGCGCTGCTCGACGTCTCGTACGCGGCGGCCTCGGGCGAGGGCTACCTGTGGCACGAGTTCGGCGACGTCCACCTGATCGTCGACTGAAGCGGCGCGTGCATGCATTGGTCGGGCTTGTCAGAGTCGCTGAGGAAGGATCGCGTCGATGAGGTGCGGGCCCGGCTCGCCGAGGGCCCGCTCCAGCGCCCGCACCAGATCGTCGGCGGTCTCGGCGCGCGCCGCGTCGACTCCCATGCCACGGGCGAGCGAGACGAAATCGAGCGGAGGCCGCGACAGATCGAACAGGTCGGCCGCATTGCCGTCGGTTCGGGCGCCGACCCGCGACAGCTCCAGGTTCAGGATCGCGTACGACCGGTTGTCGAAGATCACGGTCGTGACATCGAGGTTCTCGCGCGCCTGCGTCCACAGCGACTGAAGCGTGTACATCGCGCTGCCGTCGGCCTGCAGGCTCAGCACTTTCCGGTCCGGGCACGCGACGGCGGCGCCGGTCGCGAGGGGCATGCCTTGTCCGATCGCGCCGCCCGTGAGCGTCAACCAGTCGTGGCGCGGTGCGCCGGCGGTCGCGCCCGAGAGGTACAGGCCGGCGGTGTTCGCCTCGTCGCTGACGATGGCGCCTTCGGGCAACAGCGCACCGACCGCCTGCGCGATCGTCTCCGGATTCAGCGGACCGCTCGGCCGATCGGGTCGCGCGGTGGGCGCGCCCACCGCGCCGCCGGCGGGTGCGCCGAGCGCGTCGGCAAGCGCTTCGAGCGCGGCCTCCGCGAGTGCGCCGTCGGCCACCAGATCACGAATCTCGCAGCCTTCCGGTGCCAGTTCGCTCGGCAGGTCGGGATACGCGAAGAACGACACCGGCTCCTTGGCGTCGACGAGCACGAGGTGGCGGAGTCCCTGCATCTGCGCGACCGCGAACTCCGCCAGGTAGCCGACGCGCTCCACCGCCGGCAGGCCGGCGCCCCGTTCCAACCGTGCCGGGAACGTCTCGCAGAGCAGCTTGGCGCCCGTGGCCTGCTCGATGCGCGAGGCCGCGAGCAGACCCCGCTCGCGCAGCGCTTTTCCGCCCAGGAGCAGCGCGGTCGGCTCACCGCTGCGCAACGCCTTGGCCGCGAGCTCGACCTCGTCGTCGAATGCCGCGAACGCGACGTGAGCGATCGCCTCGGGACCCGGCTCGGCGCCCTCCGACCAGGAGGCGTCCGCGGGCAGGATCAGCGTCGCCACCCCACCGCTTCGCGCCTGGTTGATCGCTTCGGTGGCGTCCGCGCCGACCGTCTCCGGTCCCTTCGCCTCGCGCACCCACCGCGACACGTTGCGCGCCACGCCGACGATGTCGGACGCCAGCGGGGCGTCGAGCACCTGGTGGTAGGTGGCGTGATCGCCGACGATGTTGACGATCGGCGTACGCGCCCGGCGCGCGTTGTGCAGGTTGGCCAGACCGTTGCCGAGACCCGGGCCGAGATGCAACAACGTCGCCGCGGGCCGGCCGGCCATACGCCCGTATCCGTCGGCCGCGCCCGTCGCGACACCCTCGAACAACGCGAGCACGGCGCGCATCTCCGCAACGTCGTCGAGGGCCGCGACGAAGTGCATCTCCGACGTCCCCGGGTTCGTGAAGCACGTATCGACGCCGTTGGCCACCAGCGTCCGCAAGAGCGCGTGCGCACCGTTCATGATCTCAAGTCTCCTCGCTGGTGCAGGTCAGTCGAACAACGTTCCGGGGTTGAGGATGCCTCCGGGATCGAACGCGGCCTTGATCCGACGCATCAACGCGATCTTGTTGGGGTCCTCGAGCTCGAGGAAGTACTGCTTCTTCTCCTTGCCGATGCCGTGCTCGGCCGAGATGGCGCCGCCCATCTCCACCCCGGCCGCGATGATCGCGTGCATGACGCGGTGACGCACCTCGTCGTCGGGTTGGAAGACCGACAGATGGATGTTGCCGTCGCCGGCGTGCCCGGCGGCACTCACCAACGAGGCGTGCTCACCTGCGATCTCGGCGACCGTTCGCAGATACTGCGGTACCGAGGCGCGAGGAACGACGACGTCGATGATGTCGTTCGCACCCAGCGCCTTCACGACCCAGAACGCCTTCTCGCGCGCTTCGATCAACAGCGCGCCCGACCGCGGCGGCAACACGTACACGTCGATCGCGCCGAGCTCGCCGACCTGCTCGGCCAGCGTCGCGACATCTTCGTCCAATCGTTGCTCCACGTGCTGCTCGATCACGACGATGAGATAGGCGCGGGCCGCGGCCTGGACCTCGGCACTGATACCGAGGTCGAGCCCGACATTGGCCGCGAGCGTCGCGAGCCCGCCACCGTCGACGTACTCGAGCACGAGGGGGTTCACGCCGCTGCGCACGATGTGCGGAACGGCCGACGCGATCTCGTCGACCGATGCGAAGGGCACGAGGATCGTCGCGCTGTGTTGCGGCCGGGGATAGATCTTGAGAACGGCCTCCGTCACGATCGCGAGCGTTCCCTCCGACCCGATGACGAGCTGGGTCAGGTCGTATCCGGTCGTGGCCTTCACGAACTTCCCGCCGGTGCGGATCACGTCGCCGTTCGCGAGCACGGCCTCCAGACCGAGAACCTGGTGTCGGGTGACCCCGTACTTCACCGCGCGCATCCCGCCCGCGTTCGTCGCGACGTTGCCGCCGAGCGAGGCGCTGTTCTCGCCCGGGCACACCGGATACACGAGACCGAGCGGCGCCAGCGCGGCGTCGAGCTGATCGAGGCTCACGCCGGGCTGAACGACGGCGACGTAGTTGTCGGTGTCGATCTCGACGATCTCGTTCATGCGTTCGAGCGCGAGCACGATGCCGTCGGCGCGCGGGGTACACGCTCCGGACAGTCCGGTGCCCGCGCCGCGCGCCGTGACCGGCACGCCCAGCTCGTCGCAGACGCGCACGATCGCGGCGACCTCACCGGTCGAACCGGGCCGCACGACGGCGAGGGGGCGCACCGGAGTAGCCGTCAACGCCTCGTCGTGTGTGTAGTCGTCTGCGATCGCGTCGCCGAACTGGACGTGGCGCGGTGCGAGCAGTTCCAACAGCCGCGCTTCCAGATCTGCCATACGGCTTGTGTAGGCGGGTGCGCCCGCGCCGGTCAAGCCCCCGTGGACGGTGTCTCCGCCAGTCTTGCTCTCGACCGATCTCGCCGTAGGATCGGCTTTCGGTCAGTATGCGAGAGGACGGGGTTGA
>DATCCI010000624.1:0-10471 GCA_036511415.1 Acidimicrobiia bacterium | reverse complement strand
TTGCGGCACCGAGCCTCGGTCCGCGTCATGCCGTGGCTCTGGTCGACGTCCTCTTCGACCACGTCGTCGTCGAGGGCTCGAAAGAAGCTCGGCCAGCCGGTGCCGGAGTCGAACTTCGTCTCCGACGAGAAGAGGGGCGCGTCGCAGCAGACGCACACGTACGTGCCGTCGTCGTGGCAATCCCAGTACTCGCCGGTGAAGGCCCGTTCCGTTCCGGCGCGGCGCGCGACCTCGAATTGGGTCGGCGTCAGACGCCGACGCCAGTCGTCGTCGCTCTGGGGCAGTTGGTCGTGAGGGGTCTTGGGCATTTCGTCTCCTTCGTCGAGCGCGTCAACGCCCGCGCATCGAGTTGCGTTCCCGCCGTCACCCACAAATCCCGCGGTCAGCCGGCGCGGCGCTCGGAGCGCTTCTGGTCGAGGAAGTCGACGAGGACGTAGTCACCGAGGGTCTCCGGGGTCGTGTAGAAGGCGCGACCGCGGTTCATCTTCATCATTCGCTCGACGAACTCCCGCAGGTAGAAGTTGTCCTCGAGCATGAACGTGTTGATGCGGATCCCGTCCTTCGTACAGCGCTGCACCTCACGCAGCGTCATCTCGATGGTGCGGGGATCGGGTGGGTAGTCGAAGAAGGGCTCGCCGTTGTCGAGAATGTGGGCCGTCGGCTCGCCGTCGGTGATCATGATGATCTGCTTGCGTCCGGTCTGGCGGGCGAGCAGCTGGCGGGCGAGCAACAGCGCGTGCTGCATGTTCGTGCCCCACTCGAAGTCCCACGTCGCCTCCGGAAGCCGGGCGGGCTTCACCTCGCGCGCGACCCGACCGAAGCTCACCATCCCGAGGTAGTCGCGGGGGAACTGCGAGCTGATGAGCGCATGCAGGGCCATCGCGACCTTCTTGGCCGCGAGGAAGCGGCCGCGCATCTCCATGGAGAGCGACACGTCGAGCATGAGGACGGTCGCGCTGCGCGTCAGCTGTTCGGTCCGCTCGATCTCGAAGTCGTCGGGCAGCACGCGTACGGGCGTGCCGGAACCTTGACGAGTGATCGCGTTCTTCAACGTCCGGCCGACGTCGAGGTGGAACGGGTCGCCGTACTCGTACGGCTTGTGCTCGTCCGAGCGCTCGTGCCCGAACCCGGCGCGCTCGATCTCGTGCCGGCCGGCCCGGTCCTGCAGGAGCCGGCGGAAGAGGTCGCCGAGCGCGCGCTGACCGATGCGCCGGATGCCCTTCGGAGTGAGCTCCATGCGACCTTCCCGCTGCTCGATGAGCCCGGCCTCCTCGAGCTCCTTCGCGAGGTTCGCGAGCTGCTGCAACGAGCGCGCCGCGTCGTCGCCCAGCAGCTCGCGTACCTTGTCGAGGTCGACCTCCGCCAACGGCCCGGGACTGGTCGCGTTGCGCAGCAGGTTCTCGAGCGCATCGATGTCGCCGAGCTGGTCGAGCAGACCGCTCATGCCGTCGAGGGGCAGCGGTTCGTCGCCGCGGAACCGCATTCCCTGTCCCCAACCGGCCTGCGGGAACGCGTTCCGGAGGTTCTGACCGAGCTGGTCGACCTGCCACCGCAAGTCCATGTCGTCGAGCAGGGCGTTCGCCATCTCCTGCAGCTGGGCGCGCTGCTCCGGTGTCATCGAGTTGAGGAGCTGCTGCATCTGCGCCATGGAGCGCGCCATCTGTTCGAGCAGCTCGTCGAGCGTCTGCGGATTGTCGGGGAAGAAGTCGCCGAACCGCTCCATGAAGCCCTCGAAGTCGGGCTCCTCGCCGGCCTCGCGCTGCTCGAGCATGTGGTTGAGCTCGGCGAGCATGTCCTTCATGCGCGCCAGCTGTTCGGGCGACATCTGTGACATGCCTTCGTTGAGCTGCTTGAACATCGAATCGAGGAGTTGCTTCTTCAGCTCCTCCATCAGCTCTTCGAAGTGTTGGCGCGCGGTGTCGTCCATCCAGTCGTACTGCTGGAGGTCGCTGACCCGGCCGGCGAGGTCGGGCGGCAGCTGCTCGAGCTGCTCACGACGCTCCCCGGCGAGCTCTTCGAGCAATTCCTCACGGCGTTTGTCGCCCGATTGTTGGGCCTCGTCGACGCGGCGATCGATACCGGCGCGTTCCTCGTCGACGATCTCGTCGAGGCGGTTCGCGATGTCCTCGTACACGCCCCCGAGGTCGTAGCGGTCGAGCTGCTCGCGCCGGCGCTCGCGCAGCTTCTCGAGCATCTCGCGCATTCCCTGGACGTCGCGGCCCTGCCGGTCCTGGAACCCCTGCTGCATCATGCGGCGCAGCGCGGCGTTGAGGTCGCCGTGGTAGAGGAGGTCGTCGGTCATCTCCTCGAGCAGCGCGTCGGCGTCGAGGTCGAACCCGACCTGGGTGCCGTCCCAGCGGGAGTATCGAGCGCGGGTCGACATGGCCGTTACCGTACCTCCGTGACGCTCGGCGCGGACTTCTGGTGGGGAACCGCCGCTTCGTCGACCCAGGCGGAGGGCGCCGCGCCGGCATCCGACTGGTACGCGCTCGAACGGACCTCCGGGATGCCGCCGAGCGGCGACGGCAACGGCTTCGCCGAGCGTTACGCGGAGGACTTCGCGCTCTACGCGCAGCACGGGCTCCTACACCATCGCCTCTCGATCGAGTGGGCGCGCATCGAACCCGAGGAGGGCCGGCGCGACGATGCGGCGGTCGAGCACGCGGTCGAGGTGCTCACCGCGGCGCGCGACGCCGGCGTCTCGCCGTGGGTGTGCCTGCACCACTTCACCCTTCCGGGCTGGTTCACCGAGATGGGTGACGGGGGATTCGTCGACGACCACGCCCGCTCGTACTACTGGGCCCGGCACGTGGCGTTCTGCGCGGAGACGTTCGGCGATCTCGTCTTCGGATGGAAACCCGTCAACGAGCCGGCCGCGTACGCGGGCATCTACCCGCACGCCAAGAAGCGATTCGACATGCTCGGCGCGATGCTGCTCGCGCAACGCGACGCGTGGCGCGAGCTGCGAGGCGGCGGCAAACCCGTCGCGACCGTTCACAACCTCTCGCCGATCTTCACCGTCGCCGACACGGTGCCGGCCGACTCGATGCGCGACCGACTCGAAGCGATGATCTGGGACATTTGGATGCGCGCCGATCGCGACGGCGTTCTCGCGCTCCCGGGACGCGCCGCCCGCGAGGTCCCCGACCTGCGCGAGGCCTGCGACCTCGTCGGCTTCTCCTATTACAGCGCGACGGGCGTCGACGCCGAGGGCGCGATCGTGCCGTATCCGACGTCGGCGCGCGTCGGCGCGATGAAGTACGCACCGTGGAGTGAAGGGATCGCCCTCGTGTTGCACCGCCTGCACGACGAGCTCCCCGGCCGGCCGTTGTTGATCTGCGAGCACGGCGTCGGCACCGACGACGACGCCTGGCGTTGCGACGTCTTGCGGGAGTCGCTCACACTCGTCGAGCGCGCCGTCGCCGACGGCGTCGACGTGCGCGGCTTCTTCCACTGGACGGGCGTCGACAACTACGAGTGGGACCGTGGCTTCGACGTGCAATTCGGATGCTTCACACGCGATCGCGAGCCGCGCGCCAGCGCGGAACTGCTGCGGTCGTACACCCACGGTTGACCCGGCAAGGCGCCTGACCCGGCAAGGCGACCCGGAAGAGATGCCTGCCCATTCGTGCGAAGTCGGCCGAATCGAGGCTTTGTCGACCGGCCGGCTTGACAAGGTCGGGCATCGAAGGCTTACTGAACGATCGGACACGCCGCACGGGCTACCCGGGCGAGGACGACTGGATGCACCTCGATCTCTACAAGGCTCTCGCCGGGTTGATCGTCGGTTTCGTGATCGGCCTCACCGGTATGGGCGGTGGGGCACTGATGACGCCGGTGCTGGTGCTGGTCTTCGGTATCAACCCGGGAACCGCGGTGTCGGCGGATGTCGTCACCTCGCTCGTCTTGAAGCCGTTCGGCGGCAGCGTCCACGTGCGGCGCCGGACCGTGAACTGGCGTCTGGTGCGCTGGCTGATGATCGGGTCGGTCCCGAGCGCGTTCGCGGGCGCGTACCTGCTCGACGAGGTCATCGGGACGAGCAACCAGAACACGGTCAAGCAGATCCTGGGGTGGGTGCTCCTCGTCGCCGCCGGTGCGATTCTCGCGAAGCTCCTCTTGCAGGCCCGGCGCAAGGAGGCGCCGGTCACCGAGATGATGAACGCCGCGCTCGTGCGGCCGATCCCGACCCTCGTCGTCGGCGCGTTCGGAGGACTCATCGTCGGCATGACGTCGGTCGGGTCCGGATCGCTGATCATCGTGATGCTGATGCTGATGTACCCGATGCTCTCGGCGAGAGAGATGGTCGGGACGGATCTCATCCAGGCGATCCCCCTCGTCGGCGCGGCGGCGGTCGGCCATTACTTGTTCGGCAGGCTCGACTTCTCGATCATCGGCAGCGTGCTCCTCGGCGCGATTCCTGCGGTCATGGTCGGAGCGCACTTCTCGTCCAAGGGCGCCGACCGCTACATCCGGCCGGTTCTCGTGGCAGTCCTCGCGATCTCGGCCCTCGGCCTGCTGGGAGTCTCCAACGGCTTGCTGCTCGCCACCGCCATCGGCGCGATCGCGATCCTCGCCGTCGTCTTCGCCCGCATGCATCAGAACGAGCAGCGCGCCTCGCGGACCGTCACGCAAGCCTCGCTCAGCCCGGCGGCGGACCCGTCGCGGGTGACGCCGACGCGGTAAAGGTGGGCAGTTCGACGTCGGCGACGACGCCGAGCTGTTGGACGCGCGGGAGCCGGCCGATGCCGCGTAACGTGACGCTCCGGGTACCTTGCACCGTCATCCACGACGGCAGCACCGAAGCGCGGTAGCCGACTGCGAGAAGCTCGCCGGGCCGAGCGGTCTGGCAGAGCCGGGCCGCGAGATTGGTGGGACGGCCGATGTAGTCGTCGCCGTCGATGATCAACACCTGGCCGTGGGCGACGCCGCCCCGAAGCGCCAGGGGCCGACCGTCGTAGCGCGCGATGAGCTCGGCCGCGGTCGCGATCGTCGGGCCGACTTCGACGCCGATCAACATGACGCCGTCGCCGAGCCACTTCCCGACCCGGACACCGCGGCGGACGGTCAGCTCCCGGGTGAGCGAGCGGAACCGACTCAGCGTGTCGATCGCGGCATGTTCGCCGTGCGTGGCGATGAACGCAGTGAAGCCGCAGAGGTCGAGGAACGCGAACGCGCGCTCGACCGGCTCGATTCCCTCGGCCACGTCACGCGGCGCTTCCAAGCCGCGTGACTTCGGCGCGGTGCCGATCGCGCCGTCCGTAGCCGTTGCGTCGTCGGGGCGCGACGTCGGTCGGCCGAAGCGCCTCGATACGTTCTCGCCGGTCACCCGCGTCAGCCGGCGCAGGCCCTTTCCGGCCGGATGCTCCGACATTCCCTCGACGTCGGGACGCGATGACGTCACCGTGGGCCGCATGTAACCATCCTCGTGTTCGATCGGAACATCGTCGCGACGCTACGGCACGTCGTCGCGACCCGCCGTATCTCGCACGTGAAGGTGAGACGAACACTGCCCAACGAGAACCCAACCGGCGGCGGCATGCCGCATCGGCTCGATACCCCGCGGACTCTCAGCCTCGCGACCGGTAGGAGGCACGCGTACCGACCGCGTCCTTGTTCAGGCGTTTGGTCAGGTGCAGACCCTCGAGCACGAACTCGATCCCGCTCGCGATGCCGGCGGGCGACTCGCCGAGGCCGAGGTCGGAAAGCACCGCCGGCATGCCCGCGAGCTTCGAGAGCAGCTCGCGGTACTCGGTCGCCGGAACGTCCTCGCCGGTGTGCACGATCGAACCGTCCTCGAACGATGCGACGATCGGGCCGAGCCGCTCGGGCCGGACGCGCGCCCGGAAGACCTCGAGCGTCGCCGCCTTCAGGATGCGTTCGAGTACCTGGCCCTCCCGCCCGTCGTCGAGGGTCTCGATCTCGATCTTTCCCGACGTCGAGGCGGCGAGCGCGGCGAGGTCGGAGACGCGCGGCACGACTTCGCGCTCTCCGCTCGCCAGCGCGCGGCGAGCCGCGTTCGCCACGAGGGTCTCGTAGTTCGAGATCGACAGCCGCGCCGAGACGCCCGATCGTTGGTTCACGTGCGGTGAGCGCCGCGCGAGCTGGGAGATCTCGGCGACGATCTCGGTCATGAAATCGGGCACCGAGACCTGCAGGCCCGGGGCCTCGAGCGGTCGAGCCTCTTGGTCGATGATCGCCATCTCGAGCTCGGTCTCGAGCGGGTAGTGGGTGCGGATCTGTGACCCGAACCGGTCCTTGAGCGGCGTGATGATGCGGCCCCGGTTGGTGTAGTCCTCCGGGTTGGCCGTCGCCACGAGCAGCACGTCGAGCGGCAGACGGATCTTGTAACCACGGATCTGCACGTCGCGCTCTTCCAGCACGTTCAACAACCCGACCTGGATGCGCTCGGCGAGGTCGGGGAGCTCGTTGATCGCGAAGATCCCGCGATTGGTACGCGGGACGAGCCCGTAGTGGATCGTGAGCTCGTCGGAGAGGTAGCGCCCCTCGGCCACCTTGATCGGGTCGACCTCTCCGATGAGATCCGCGATCGACGTGTCGGGAGTTGCAAGCTTCTCGCCGTAACGCCGATCGCGGTGCACCCACTCGATCGGTGTGTCGTCGCCACGATCGGAGACGAGATGGCGCGCGTAGGTGGACGCCGGCGCGTACGGGTCGTCGTTGATCTCGCTGCCCGCGACCATCGGCATCCACTCATCGAGCAGGCCGACGAGCTCGCGGATCATGCGCGTCTTTGCCTGACCACGCTCACCGAGGAAGATCATGTCGTGCCCGGCCAGCAACGCGTTCGCGAGCTGCGGCAGCACGGTGTCGTCGTAACCGACGACACCGTCGACCAGCGGACGTTTCTCCGCAAGGGCTCGCGCCGCGTTCGCTCGGATCTCTTCCTTGACGGGACGAGACTCCCAGCCGCTGGCGCGCAGGTCTCCGAGAGTTGCGGGACGGCTCATGGCGCCGAGCATACGCTGGGCTCCGGTGGGCCGTCAGTCGCGCGTTTCCCAGGTGGTGAGCCTCTCCGGCGAGTGGCGCGCCCACGTCTCCGAACCGGATCTTGCGAAAACCTTTGCGGAGACCGGTTGCGACGACGGCTCGTGGGAGCGCGTCGTCGTCCCCCACCACTGGCGCGCGGAACGTGCGTTCGCCGAACACGACGGACCGCTGCTGTACCGCCGCCGGTTCAGCCACCCGGCGCGCGATCCGGACGGCATCGTCGTCGGACCCGACGGGCGGCGTTGGTTCCTCGAGCTCGACGGCATCTTCTACTACGGCGACGTGTGGCTCGACGGCGAATACCTCGGCGCGACGGAGGGATACTTCGCCCGGCACGCATTCGAGGTCACGCCGGCCCTGAGCGACGCCGGAGACCACGTGCTCGCGATCGAGGTCGCGTGCCCACCGCAGCGCGATCGAGACGCGAAGCGGACGATCACCGGCGGCTACTGGCACTCGCCGGTGTTCGATCGAGCGTTGAATCCGGGGGGGATCTGGCGTCCGGTGCGGCTCGCGTCGTCCGGACCGGTGCGCATCGATCGGGCCCGCGTGCTGTGCGTCGACGCTTCGGTCGAGCGCGGCCGCCTCGCGTGCCACGTGACCCTCGACGCGACATCCGAACGCCGCGAGGCCCGCCTGCACGCCGTCGTACGCGGCCCCGCCGGAGACGTATTGCTCGACGCGTGGAGAGCCGTGACCATCGCGGCCGGCACGAACGAGATCGCGTGGACGTTGACGGTCGACGATCCGCCGCGCTGGTGGCCGCGCGGGCTCGGCCCGCAGCTGCTGTGCAGCTTGGACCTCGACGTCGAGGCGGACGGCGCCCCGAGCGACGGGTTCACGGAGCGGGTCGCGTTTCGCGACGTGCGGCGCAACGGATCGATGATGTCGATCAACGGCGAGCGTGTGTTCCTGAAGGGCGCGAGCTACGCGCCGGCCCGGGCGCTCCTCGGCGAGGCCGACGACGAGCTGATCCGTGCCGACGTCGCGAGCGCGCTCGACGCGCATCTCGACCTCCTCCGCGTGCACACGCACATCGCACCGCTCGCGCTCTACGACCTGGCCGACGAGTGCGGACTCCTCTTGTGGCAGGACTTCCCGATGGAAGGTGGGTACGCGCGAGGAGTGCGCCGGCAGGCGGCGCGCCAGGCGCGCGCGATGGTCGAGCTGCTCGGGCACCATCCGTCGATCGTGCTGTGGTGCGCGCACGACGCGCCGCTCGGCGACGACGCGCCGGCGCGGGCGCTCGCGAACGCCACCGTGCCGACGTGGGGCAAAGAGGTGCTCGACCGGTCGACCGCGCACGCGATCGCGCGCCACGACGGCACCCGGCCGGTCGTGCGCAGCTCGGGCGCGGGCGACGACTCCCACCTGTGGTTCGGCTGGCGGCACGGCTCGCTCGCCGGTCTCGGCCCCGCCCTGCGCGCGGTACCGCGCCTCGGACGCTTCGTCTCGGCCTTCGGCGCCCAGTCGGTGCCGGAGAACGCGCAGTGGATGCGACCCGACCTGTGGCCACAGTTGGCGTGGGACGATCTCGCCGAGCACCACGGGATCGAACGCCGCGCTTTCGACACGTACGTACCGGTGGCCGACGCCAAGTCGTTCGACGAGTGGTGCGACTCGACTCAGGCGTACCAGGCTGCTCTCCTGCAGCTGCAGATCGAGGACCTGCGCCGCTGCAAAGGAACACCGTGCGGCGGGTTCACCGTGTTCTGCCTGGCCGATCCGGGTCCGGCCGTGGGGTTCGGGCTGCTCGACCACGATCGCGTGCCGAAGCGCGCGTACGGCGCCGTGCGCGACGCGTGCCGGCCGGTTCTCGCGATGGTCGATCCCCGCACCGGCAACGTGCACGTGGCGAACGACGGCAACCGAGCGCTCGTCGACGCCGAGGTCGTGGTCGCGGTCGACGGGCGGGCGCGACGCTGGCGCGGCGACATCGACGCCGATGCGGTCGTGTTCGTCGGGCGCGCCGATCTCGACGACGCAATCGACGTAGAGGTCGTGCTCAGCCATCCCGACGTCGGACGCGTCGCGAACCGTTACCCGCTCGTGATCGTCGAAGCCGGACGTACCCGTTAGCCGTCAGAGAACTGCGGTCGGGTGCGGCTTGGCGCGGCCCTGGCCATCCCCCGTTCCAGCTCCTCGATCAGCTGCATGTGAATCTCCGCACGATTCGTCGCCGTTTCCACAGCGCAGCGTAGAGTCCGATTCACAAGCTCACGAGTCCGAGTTGGAGACAATGGCGACCACTACCAACCCGCCGGTGAAACCGGCGAAGACGCCGCCGGTCGGCCCGGCCCGGCCGATTCGCAAGCTGGTCCCGAACGCGCCGCAGATCGTCCGCTTCTACCGGTCGTCGGTCGGCAAGAAGTGGGTGATGGCCGTCACCGGCGTGATGCTCATGGGCTTCATCGTCTTTCACTTGATCGGCAACCTCAAGCTCTATCTGTCGAAGGAGGAGCTCAACCTCTACGGCGAAGCGCTGCGCGACGTTCCCGGCCACCTCCTCCCGCGCACGGTGTTGCTGTGGGTCGCGCGCGTCGGGCTGTACAGCGCTTTCGTCCTGCACATCCATTCCGCCTACTCCCTCACGATCATCAACAAGAAGGCGCGCCCGCAGCGGTACCAGTCGAAGCGTGACTACGTCGCGGCCGACTTCGCCTCCCGCACGATGCGCTGGACCGGCATCATCGTGCTGCTGTACCTCGTGTTCCACCTGATGGATCTGACTTGGGGAAACGCCAACCCGCATTTCGTACGCGGCGATCCGTACAACAACCTCGTGTACAGCTTGCAGCGGCCCGTGGTTGCGATCGCGTACGCGGTGGCCAACATCGCGCTCGCGTTCCACCTGTATCACGGCGCCTGGTCGATGTTTCAGAGCATGGGTGTGAACAACCCGCGGATCAACAAGCTGCGGCGCTCGTTCGCCACCGGCTTCGCGGGACTCATCCTCATCGGGAACCTCAGCTTCCCGATCCTCATCCAGGCCCACGTGGTCGAACTGAAGTGTCCGAACACCCAACCCACGACCCAACCGTGCAAGGCGTGACCATGGCGCTCGATTCGAGGATCCCCGCAGGCCCGCTGGCCGAGAAGTGGGACAACCACAAGTTCGACATCAAGCTCGTCAACCCCGCGAACAAGCGGCGGTTCGACATCATCGTCGTCGGTTCGGGTCTCGCCGGCGCGAGCGCGGCCGCGAGCCTGGCCGAGCTCGGCTACAGCGTGAAGGTCGTGACATTCCACGACTCACCGCGGCGCGCGCACTCGATCGCCGCGCAAGGCGGCATCAACGCCGCGAAGAACTACAAGAACGACGGCGACAGCATCTACCGGCTCTTCTACGACACCATCAAGGGTGGCGACTACCGCGCCCGCGAGGCGAACGTGTACCGGCTCGCGCAGGTGTCGGTCGACATCATCGACCAGTGCGTGGCGCAAGGGGTGCCGTTCGCGCGCG
>DATCCI010000623.1:0-3891 GCA_036511415.1 Acidimicrobiia bacterium | reverse complement strand
ATGAGCGTGTGAATGACGCGTTCTGTGAGGTGGTCGGGCATGCCCGCGGGCAGCTGGAGGGCCATCCGCGTGCGGCGATCACCCATCGCGACGATGTCGTGGCCGACACGGACGCGTTGCGTCGCCTGATCGCCGGGCCGGGAAGTTCTGACGCGTATGAGAAGCGGTATCTGCACGCGTCGGGTCACCCGGTCTGGGCGCGGGTGAACATCACGCTCGTTCATGACGAGACCGGGCGGCCGGTGCGGTTCATCGCCTACGACCAGGACATCAGCGAGCGGCGCAATTTCGAGCGTCGCCTCGCGCACGCGGCCGATCACGACCCGCTGACGGGACTGTTGAACCGCCGTAGCCTCGACCGCGAGCTGCGCAGGCACACGGCGCGGGTGCTCCGCTATGGAGCGACCGGCGCGGTGCTGATGCTCGATCTGGACCACTTCAAGTATCTCAACGACACCCAGGGCCACGCCGCCGGCGACGAGCTGCTCGTCCGGATCGCCCAGGCACTGCGCGAGCGGCTGCGGGCGAGCGACGTGCTCGCCCGCCTCGGCGGCGATGAGTTCGCGGTGCTGCTCCCCGGCGGCGAGGAGCCAGAGACCCAAGCGGTCGCCGAATCGCTGCTGGAGGTCGTGCGCGCTCAGGCGTTGCCAGACCCCGAGCAGGCGTCCGCGCTCATCGCGGCAGGTCGTCGGGTGACCGTCAGCATCGGTATCGCCCGCTTCGAGGACGGTGAGACCTTGACGGCGGAAGAGATGATGGTCAACGCAGACCTCGCGATGTACGACGCCAAAGAGGCCGGCGGTAACCGCTGGGCGCGCTACCGCACCGAACAGTACGCACGGCCGAAAACCGAGAGCCCCATCAAATGGGCCGAGGAGATCGAATACGCACTCGCCCACGACGGCTTCGAGCTACTTGCCCAGCCGATCGTCCCGCTGCGCGGCGACGGGCCAGCGCAATACGAACTCCTGCTGCGCATGCACGATCGCCGCGGCGAGGTCGTACAGCCCGGATCGTTTCTCTACATCGCCGAGCGACTCGGCCTGATCGGCGATATCGACCGGTGGGTCACCGAACGCGCAATCGACATGCTCGCCGAGCAACGCGCGGTCGGTCGCGACCTGCGCTTTGAGATCAACCTCTCCGCCCGCACGATCGGAGACGAGCAACTGCTCGACCTGATCGAAACGCGCCTCGCCGCGACCGACGTACCGCCCGACCGGTTGATCTTCGAGCTCACCGAGACCGCCGCGGTCGCGCACGTCGGCCGCGCGACCGCGTTCGCCAACCGGCTGTCCGAGCTCGGATGCGGCTTCGCGCTGGACGACTTCGGAGCTGGCTTCGGCTCGTTCTACTACCTCAAGCACCTCCCGTTCGACTACCTGAAGATCGACGGCGAGTTCGTCACGAACTGCACCCACAACGAGACCGACCGCACGCTGATCGCCGCCGTCGTCCAAATCGCACGCGGCATGCGCAAACAGACGATCGCCGAGTTCGCGAGCGACCGGGAGACCCTCGAGGTCCTCACCCGCCTCGGCGTCGACTACGGCCAAGGCTTCTACCTCGGCCGACCCGCACCGCTACACGAACACCTACAAACCACCAAGCACCCCACACACAACACCCCAAACGACGCCAGCAGCTGAGAGATCACCGACAACGTCGCGGCCGCGGCACCACGAGCCAGCACATTGCCAGCCGGGAGCGTGTACTCCTGCCCTTGGAGAGCGCTCACGCGATCGCGCCGGGAAGACCTGCTTTCGGTCCGCCACGCACCACCGCTGTGATGCGTCGGAAGAAGAACCCCCAATGCGCGGCGACGGGGTCTCCGCGGGGCGACTCGCCCGCCCCAACGCTTTGACCCAGCCGTTGGATTATGCTGAGCCTTCCGAGCGGCTCGCCGCAGACGGCCAGCGATCACGGCAAGTTCTCGGCGTAACTTTGGCGTCGGCATAAAGCGACGAAACGATGTTCTGTGAGGGCGATCATGGGAACTGGCGGCTTATGTGCCCTCGGGTTCAGATGCGTGGTGTAGCTGGCTCGGTCGGCGCGACGATGGCCACATAATCTAACTGGTCCGGTAGTGCGGGCGATCGGGGTCGAAGCCAGTGAGCTGCTCCACCAAAGCGGAGCCGCACGTCCGTCCTCCGCCGGGCTGGACGGGCAAGTAGTTACTCCGGATGGTGCCGCAGTGGTTATCCCGGATGGCGCTCCGCTGTGGTCTGTTGCCTGACGCGTTCCGCGGGATGTTGGACAGCCTTGCGGACGGGGTGTATCTCGTGGATCGTGGCCGTCGGATCTTGTTCTGGAACGACGAGTCGGAGCGAATCTCTGGGTATGCGGCTTCAGAGGTGGTCGGCCACCGGTGTTTTGAGAACATCCTGCGTCATATCGACTGCAACGGGACGGCGTTGTGCACCGGTCTGTGCCCGTTGGCGTGCACGATGCGCGATTGCGTCCCGCGCTCGGGTGACGTATGGCTTCACCATAAGGCCGGTCAGCGGGTTCCGGTGTCGGTGCGGACCACACCGATCCGTGATGACGGCGGCGAGATCATCGGCGCGATCGAGTTCTTCACCGACGGGTCACGGCTGGAGGCGTCGAAGGAGCAGATCTCAAAGCTACGGGCGTTGGCGCTGACCGATCCGTTGACGGGTCTGCCGAACCGCCGCTACCTGGAGCTTGAGCTGAGCAGTCGTTTGGCGGAGGTCCGTCGTCATCACCGGACGCTCGGCGTGGTGTTTGCCGATATCGATCGGTTCAAGGCAGTCAAACGACACGTATGGGCATGATGTCGGCGACGAGGTGCTGCGGATGGTCGCGAGCACGCTGTCGGGCAATGTCCGAGGGGGTGACGCGGCGGCCCGGTTCGGCGGGGAGGAGTTCGTCCTGCTCCTGCCCGACACGGACCCAATCGCGTTGCGTGCGCTGGCCGATCGACTCTGCATGCTCGTTCGCTGCTCGAGCATCGATCTGGCGTCGGGGGGCGAGTTGTTCGTGACGATCTCGATGGGCGCGACGCTGGCTACCGAGCACGACGGCTTGGAGGCCCTGCTTCACCGTGCGGATCAGTTGCTGTATCGGAGCAAGCGGGATGGTCGCGATCGAGTCAGCACCGATGCGCCATGAACCGCGGGACCGGCCGAAGCGGCCGTGACTGGCTTGAGGTGTCCGGATGTCGCATCGGCGACCGCTAGCCGCTCTAGCATTAGAGAGACAGGACTCCTGTGAAGGTCCTATCTGATCGGAGGAGGCCCGTGCCTGCAGGCCCGCAGGGCAGCGAACGGCCGGACGCCGAGGCGGCCGGCGGCGTGCTGCCGTCGTTCGGGGTGATCGCCGCGGCGGTTGAGTTGTGTTGCGGGTTCTCGGTCTTCGCGACCGACCTTGGCGGGGTTATCAAGTTGTGGAGCGAGGGCGCCGGGCGGCTCAATGGCTATGCGCGTTCCGAGATCGTGGGACAACCCATGCGAAAGCTTGACAGTGATGAGGATTCCCTGCCTGGCGTGTCGCAGGAGATCCTCGACACCACGTTACGGGTTGGGAGCTGGGAGGGGCCGGTCAGGCGCCGGCGCAGGGACGGCGGTCGCTTCACGGCTCACGTCTGGGTCACGCCCTTTCGTGAAGGCGATGACTCGCCTGCGGGTTTCCTGTTCGTCTCACGCGATATCTCGGGGGAGGAGTTGCTTCGTGATGCGCTCGACCTCGAGCGGCGCTCCCGGCGTGTCCTGTTCGACGCCTCGGCCGATGCGATGGTGACGGCCGACGCTGCCGGGGTGATCCGACGCGCGAACGCAGCAGCAGAGAGGCTTTTCGGCTACGGCCAGGCCGAACTGGTCGGCCGGCCGGTGGAGATGCTGATGCCAGCCGGGGTCCGCGACGGGCACGCGC
>DATCCI010000622.1:0-5626 GCA_036511415.1 Acidimicrobiia bacterium | reverse complement strand
AGCATCCGCGTCGCCATCGTCTCGTCGCTCACGCCGACGGCCTGGCGCTTCACGTGGGCCGGGTTCGCGAGCGGACCGAGGAAGTTGAACGTCGTCGGCACCCCGAGGGCCTTGCGCGCGGGCCCGAGGAACCGCATCGCGGGGTGATACCGCGGTGCGAGACAGAAGCCGATGCCGGCCTCGGCGACACAGCGCGACACACCCGTGGGGCCGAGCTCGATCGCGACACCGAGTGCTTCGAGCACGTCGGCCGAACCGCATCTCGACGACGCGGCGCGGTTGCCGTGCTTGACGACCCGCGCGCCCGCGCCCGCCGCGATCAGCGCGGCCATCGTCGACACGTTGACGGTTCCCGATCGATCACCGCCGGTGCCGCAGGTGTCGATCGCGCCGGCGGCGACGTCGACGTGCTCGGCGTAACGGTGCATCGTGCGCACGAGCGCGGCGAGCTCCTCGACCGATTCGCCCTTCGTCCGCAAGGCCACGATGAAGCCCGCGGCCTGCACGTCGGCGACCCGACCTTCGAGGATTTCACCGAGCGCGGCCTCGATCTCCTCGGGCAGCAGCTCCGTGCCGCGCGTCACGCGCGCCAAGATGGGAGTGAGCACCTCGTTCATGCGACTCGTACCGAGCGTTGCACCGCTAGTCCCACCACAGATCGTGATCGAGGACACCGCGAGCGATGAGTCCGAGCTGCACCTGCGAAGTTCCTTCGACGATCGTGAGCTGGCGGGCGTCACGGTAGTAGAGCTCGGTGAGATGATCCTTCATATATCCCGCGGCGCCCAACATCTGTAGCGCCTCGCCCGAGACCTTCACCGCGACCTCGCTCGCGTAGTACTTCGCCATCGACAAGAAGGGCACGTACTCCTTCGTGTACTTGCCCTCGTCGGCCATCATCGCGGCTCGGTACGTGAGAAGTCGCGCGGCCTCGATCTCGGTGGCGAGCTCCGCGATCTTCCATTGCATGCCCTGCATGTCGGCAATCGTCCGGCCGAACGCGGCGCGCTGCTTCACGTAGTCGACCGCGTACATCAGCGCGCCCTCGGCGAGACCGATTCCCCGCGCCGCGACGATCGGCCGCATCGAGTTGAGCCCGAGCATCGCGAGCCGGAACCCTCCGACCTCGCCGACGACGTTCGCCGCCGGGACGCGCACGTCGTCCAGGACCAACTCGCCGGTGTCGACACCCCGCACGCCCATCTTGTCGTCGGTACGGCCGACGGCGACTCCGGGCGCCGATCGCTCGACGATGAAGCACGAGATGTCGTCGTGCTTGCGGGAATCGGCCGGGCCGGTCTTGGCGAACACGCAGTACCAGTCGGCTTGCACGACGCCCGACATCCAGCACTTGGTGCCGTTCAACACCCAGTCGTCGCCGTCGCGTACGGCCTTCGTGCGCATGCCGACCACGTCGCTGCCGGCCTGCGGTTCCGAGAGCCCGAAACCGGCACGCAGCTCGCCGGTTGCGATCGGCCGCACGTATTGCTGGCGCTGCTCCTCGCTGCCGGCGATCAGCACCGGCCCGGTGGGCAGGCGCGTGAGCAGGAGCATCAACGCTGCGGTGTTCGAGTACTTGGCGACCTCTTCGATCGCAAGGGTGAGGCCCAGGATTCCGGCTCCCCCGCCGCCGTACTCCTCGGGGATGACGAGGCCGAGGAGACCGGCGTCGCGGAAGACTTCGAAGACGTCGTTCGGGTAGGTGGCGTCGGTGTCGATGGCGCGGGCGCGCGGGGCGATCTTCTCCTGTGCGAGCTTGCGCACGGTCGCCTGTAGCTCGACGTACTCGAGCGGAAGATCGAACGACATCGAGGCGGCAGCCTACCGACGAGGATGCCGTTGGCGGCCGGGAGCCAGCCTCCCGCCCGGCCCCCGTCGAATTCCACCTCCCTGCGGCAGACCCCGTCCCACGGTGACGCGGTAGCAACGGCAGTGCGTGACTATGGGTCGGAGCGCTTGGTGGATCACCACCCGGCGCGCGACCATGCACGAGCGGCGGGCGGCCGAGGAGGTCCGGTGGCGACCACGGAGGATCGCGACGGCAACGCCGTCGAGGCGACGCGCGCCATCCCCGTTGCCGGCGACGGCATCGTCGTCATTCCCGGCGGCGGCGATCTCGAAGGTCCCCGTCGGGCCCGCGTCATGCTGGTCGGCGGTGTCATCATCGCGGTCCTGGCCCTCGTCGTCGGGATCGCGGTCGCGGCCCGAGACGCCGGATCGACGACACGCGTACGCACCGCCGCGCCGCCGATCCTTCCCTCGAGGCCACTCGTGTCCAAGCACGTCGCGCCGACCCGGCCGAAACGGGCCGTGCCCCGCGCCAAACCGGCGACGACAGTTGCGGTAACGGTGCCGACGACCGCGCCGCGAACCGCGCTCCGCGCGCCGCCCGCGCCCGTGGTCACACCGGCGACACCGCGCATCAAGGTCTCGGCCACAGATCCGCCGACGACGGCCGCGCCACCCAAGCAGTACGGACCGTCGGTGTTGACGTGGACCGTGCTGCGATCGTTCGAACTTCCCGCAGGCACGAGCAAATTGCTGCCGATCACCGCGCACAACCCGACCGGCGGAACCGTGACACTGCCGCACCCGCTGTCGTGCGCACCGCGCCTCGACCACGGCGAGATGTGCCCCGAGATCGTGCAGCTCATTGCCGCGGGTCGGTCGGCGAGCGCGAACTACACGATCGACGCGACCGGGATCGCCAAGGGCCACTACACGCTGAGCGTCGAAGGTGTCCTGACGATCGCGGTGACGGTCAGCTGACGCGCATGCGGTAACGGTCAGGAGACGCGTCGGCGCTGGCGAACGAGCCGGCGCCGCTCACGCGCCGTGTATCCGCCCCAGACGCCGAGCTTCTCCCGGGCCGCGATCGCGTGCTCGAGGCAGGCCTCGCGCACGCTGAAGGTCTCGCAGACCGCTTTCGCCTCTTCGCCCGGATCTTCGTCGTCCTCGGGGTAGAAGACGGCCGGGTTTGCGCCCTTGCACAGTCCTCGTTCCCGCCAGGTCAACCCGCTCATTTCCCTTACCCTCCGTCGGCTCTGCTCCGCCGCGACTCCCCCCACAATCGGCTGGCCCGATGGGCGAGTTGAGCAGTCCGGACGTGATGTTCGACGCCGCGACGGGCCGGTCCCGCCCCGGGGCCCGCGGCCGGGTACACCCCGGCCGACGTGCCGGTCGCCCGTACGATGCTCCGATGGTCGCCGCCCCGCCGCGCCCCGTCCGGCGCCCGGGAACGGCCTTCGCCCTGGCCGTCGCAGCCGCGGCGCCCGGCGTGTTCCTGCACCTGGCCGGCATCCACCCCGAGCCGGTGACGGCGGCCGCGACCTTCGGGCTGGCCGTCGTCGGGGCCGCCTTCATGCTCGCGTGGGCCGCGGAGGCGTCCCAGGTCGACATCTCGGCCGGCCTCGCCCTCGCGCTCCTCGCGCTGGTGGCGGTTCTGCCCGAGTACGCGGTCGACTTCGTGTTCACCTGGAAGGCGGGCAAGCGTCCGGCCGAGTTCGCGCCGGACGCGCTGGCGAACATGACCGGCGGCAACCAGCTCCTGATCGGCGCGGGCTGGTCGCTCGTGGTGCTCGTCGGTGCGTACCGCATCCGCCAGTCTCGGCGCGGGCGCGAGCTGCGCAACGTACGAGAAGTACCCGCGTCTACCGAAGTCGAGCTCGAGCGGGCCAACAGTGTGGCAATCGCGTTCTTGTTGATCGCGACGCTCTACGGGCTCACGTTGCCGCTGCACCGGACGCTCACGCTGATCGACGCCGTGATCCTGGTCACCATCTTCGTCGTCTACATGGTGCGCGTGGCCCGCGCGCCGGCCGGGACCCCGCACCTCGTGGGCCCCGCGCGCACGATCGGGACGATGTCGACCGCGCGGCGGCGCGCGGCCGTCGCGGCCCTGTTCGGCACCGCGATCGTCACGATCCTCGTGTGCGCGGAACCGTTCGCGGAATCGCTCGTCGACACCGGACGCAAATTCGCGATCGACGACTTCGTTCTGATCTCTTTGATCGCGCCACTCGCATCGGAAGCACCCGAGTTGCTGATCGCCGGCATGTTCGCATGGAGGCTCGACGCGAACGCCGGACTCGGCGCGCTCGTATCGTCGAAGGTCAACCAGTGGACACTGCTGGTCGGGACGTTGCCGATCGTGTTCGCGATCTCGTCGGGCGGCCTCCACGGCTTACCCATCGACGCGGTGCAGCGCGAGGAGCTGTTCGTGACCGCGGCGCAGTCGGCGTTCGCGGTCGCGGTGCTCGCGAACCGCCGGATCAGTGTGCGAGAAGCCGGCATCCTGCTCGGCGTATGGCTGGTCCAGCTGTTCACCAAGCTCCCGCTGTTCGAATCGGTCCACGCCGAGGCGCGGATCGGCATCGGGCTGCTGTACCTCGCGCTGGCCGCGGTGATCGTGTGGCGTCAGCGCGCCCACTTCCGTCCGTTACTGCACGACGGCCTGGTCGTCCCGGTCGCAACGCTGGCGGCGGGGGCAGATCCCGAGGCCCTCGACGCCGGCGAGTGATTGAATGGGAGCGGTGGCGAGTCGGCCGGGTGGCCGCGTGCGGACCCGCTCTTTTGGGTGGTGATCCGTCCGAGGAACGTCCGGACTCCACAGGGCAGGATGCTGGGTAACGCCCAGTCGGGGTGACCCGCAGGAAAGTGCAACAGAGAGCAGACCGCCGATGGCGACGAGCCGACCTTCCGAGGTATGTCCGTCGCACAGGTAAGGGTGAAACGGTGCGGTAAGAGCGCACCAGCACCCGGGGCGACCCGGGTGGCTCGGTAAACCCCATCCGGAGCAAGGCCGAGCAGGGGGAGGGTGGTCCCGCCCGTCAGACCCCGGGTAGGCCGCTGGAGCCGGCGGGCAATCGCCGGCCGAGATGGATGGCCGCCGACGGACCGCAAGGTCCCGAACAGAATCCGGCGTACAGGCCGACTCGCCACCACCATCGGCCTGACCTGCGGAAGCACGAGCTACACGACTCGGATCGTTGCTCGCCAACGGCAACTTGAGACCGGACCCGCTGCGCTGATGGACTCGCCTTCACACCAAGATGAGGGTGGCGAAGCTGCTGTGACTGTTCGAGACGTCGTCGTCGTACTGCTCGATTCTCTGAACCGTCATCTCCTCGGATCGTATGGCAGCGGCGAGTTCGATACGCCGAACCTCGATCGCCTGGCGGCCCGGTCGGTGCAGTTCACGAATCACGTGACGGGCTCGCTCCCGTGCATCCCGGCACGCCACGACCTCCTCGTCGGGGCGCTCGACTTTCTCTGGAGGCCATGGGGTTCGATCGAGGTGTGGGAGAACGCGGTAACGCACCTGTTGCGACGCGACGCCGGTGTCACCACCATGCTCGTGACCGATCATCCGCACCTCTTCGAGAGTGGTGGCGAGAACTACCACGACGACTTCGCGGCCTGGGAGTACGTACGCGGCCACGAAGACGACCCGTGGCGAACCCGCCCCGACCCGTCCTGGATCGGCGCGCCCGCGCTGCCGGCGCGGTCCGCTCCCTTCCGTCGGGGTTACGACTCGAGCAGAACCACCTTCCGTGAGGAGATCGACTTCCCCGGGCCGAAGACCATGACTGCCGCCACCCGATGGCTCGATCGGGAGCTCACCGCG
>DATCCI010000621.1:0-11007 GCA_036511415.1 Acidimicrobiia bacterium | reverse complement strand
AGCAGGAAGGGTGTCGAGCTGGCGCCCGCACCGCTTGCACGGACTTGTGCGCGGACCGGAGCGGCGGCGCACGCGTTCGTCCAGACCCAGGCGCCGGTCAGGTCGCCGGCTCCCACAGGGCTCGTCGCGTCGATCGTGACGGTGCTCGGATTGCCCGCGACGGGCAGCGTGGTGCCGCCGGCGTCCTGCAAGGTCAGGCTGACGGTTGCACGCAGACGGCACGGTGGTGTGGTGAACAAGCCGGAGACGGCGATGTGGATGACGTCGGCCCTTGTCGCTCGTTGCGTTGGAATCAGCGACGGGCCGTTGAGCGTGCAGTCCGGCGTACGGGGCGGCGGCGGGAGCGGCGACGGCGTGATCGGCGCCGTGAACCCGGTCCAGCGCCTGCCGTTCCACACCCACGTGTCGTTGCCCATACGGAATGCGGTGCCAGGTCCGAGGGGCGCGCCACCGAACCCGACGACCTGACGCGCGGCGGGGTCGGCGACCAAGGTCATCCGGTCGAACGCAGGCGGGGACTGATCAGCAGTCGCAACTTGACGCCAGTGCCCGTTGCGCGCGCGTTCCCAGGTGCTGTGGTCGGCCGCCAACATCAACAATCCGCCACCGGCCGGGTCTGCGACCAGATTGGAGATGCGTTGGTTCGCGTTTGCCGGGTTCGGGGTGCCGACGTCGGCGACGTCCCTCCACGCGGTGCCGGTCCAGGTGAATGTCCGCATGTACGCAGGTTGCGAGCAGCCCGAGTGCGGCATGCACACTCCGGGCTGGTACCGCTCGACCGCGACGAGTTGAAGTGTGGTGGGGTCGATCGCGATTCCAACGGGCGTCCACAACGCGTCGGAGCCCTGCGTTCGGTTCGTCCACCGCCGGCCGTCGTAGGACCAGGTGCTGGTGCCCGCGACGGCGAGCACGCTGCCGTTCGGCTGACTCGCCATCCCACCTGAGGGATCCGGTGCACCGGTGTCGGCTTCGAGTCGCCGACTCCAGCCGTGGCCGTCCCAACCCCAGAGGTCCGTGCCGGGGCTCACATCGCGAAACATCGTGGGCGGAACACACACCGGTGCTCGATGTGCGTCTCGTCGACACGGATCGCTCAAGGGCACTTCTGTCGTTCCGCTCAACATCAGCACCTGACGCAGCGCCGGGTCGTAGACCATTGCGGACTCCGCGCGACTTGACGCCGACGTCTTCGGATGCTGCTGACGCCACTGCGTGCCGTCCCACGACCACGTGTCGTCGAGGGAGCCGTAGGCCCCGTGACCGCCGAACAACAGGACCGACTTCGTCAGCGGGTCGAAGGCCATGCTGACGTCGATCCTCGGCGAAGGCGCAACAGCAAGCCGAGCCGTCGTGATGGCCGTCGCGATGGATCGTGCCCGCGACGCAGCCGCGACCGACGACGTCGATGACGATGAAGCCTCGGCCGGACCAGAGCGGCGCGGGGTCGACGCGCCGCATCCGACGACCGGCATCGACAGGACGAAGACGGCTGCGACCGCCGAGTGCTTCACCGCCACCTCCGAGCCGGACCCTCGTAGGACGACCAGGCCGCGTCAAGCAGTTCCCGGGGCGATGATGCCGTTCTCCGCCCGACTTTGCAGATCTGAACAGTCCCTACAGCGGGTTCGCGGAGGTGTCGATCCTGCTGGGGTGAACCAACGAGCGGTCGGCGCGGCGCCGGAGGTAGCACCCGGTGGCATCTCGCCGGGTCTCCTCCCGTACATCGTCGGCCCGGTGGCACTCGTGCTCCTGCTGGTACTTCGGCACTTCGGGCTCGTCGCCAAGGTGCCCGACTGGGCGTATGTGGGAGTGATCGTCGGGTCGCTGGTCTCGAGCCGGCTCGTGGAACGATGGCCGGACGCCCCGCGCGGTTCGCTTCGCCTCCACGTCCGGGTCGTCGCACACGTGACCGCGGTGACATCGGTGATCTACATGAGCGGTTGGGGCCCGGCGTTGGGGATGGCATTCGCGTTCTCGGCCCTGGCCGATCTCCAACAGTCCGGCGCTCGGTCGTGGCGGGCCGTGTTCGGCTGGTCTTTGGCCGGCTGCGCGGTCGGTCAAGCACTGGTGCTCGAAGGCTGGATGCCGTCGTTCCTGAGCCCGGCGCAGGCGCAGACCATCGGGTTCCTGGGAGCGTTCGTCTTCGCGATCGCGATCCGGATGGCGGGATCGATCGGGGAGTACAAGGAGCAAGCCGACGCCCTGCTCGCGGAACAGACGATGCATGCGCAGCGCAGTGAGGCGCATCACCGGGCGGTCGTCGAGAACGCGGCAGAAGGGATCCTCACGGTCGGTTTCGACGGCACGATCGGTTCCTTCAACGCGGCGGCCGAAGCGATGTTCGGCTGGACCGCGAACGAGATCGTCGGGCAACCGGTCGAGGTGCTCGTCCCCGCGGAGCTCCACGAAGCGCTCGGAGCGTTCTTTGCGACCTACCGGGAGTCGGGGCCGTCCGCCGCGCAGCGCGACGAAGTCGAGGTCACCGGCGTGCGACGCGACGGATCCCATTTCCCGATGATGGTCTCCACGAGCGCGATCATCGTCGACGGATCGGCGCCAACCGTGTCGGGGATCGTTCGTGATCTCTCCGATCAGAAGCGCTTCGAGGCGCAACTGGCCCACCAGGGTCTGCATGACCCGCTCACGGGCTTGCCGAACCGCGTGATGCTCATCGACCGCTTGGAGCAGGCACTCGCCCGCGTACGACGGCACGACCGCATGTTCGGGGCCCTGTTCGTCGATCTCGACCGGTTCAAGGCCGTCAACGACACGCTCGGACACAAGGTCGGCGATCAACTGCTCGTCCAAGCCGCCGCTCGGATCCAATGCGCCGTACGCGAAACCGATACCGTCACGCGTCTGGGTGGCGACGAGTTCGTCGTGCTGTGCGAAGACATCGAAGGCGTGCATCACGCGACCGACTTCGCCGAACGAATCATCGCCGCCCTCCAGGCCCCGTACCATTTCGGAGACGACGACACCAACGTGAGCGCAAGCATCGGCATCGCGCTTTCCGCCGACGGCACCGAGACCGCGGACGCCATCTTGACCAACGCCGACATCGCGATGTACCGGGCCAAGGACAACGGGCGGAGTCGTTACGAGCTGTTCGACGAGACGATGCAGCAATGGATCACGACCCAGGTCGCACTCGAAGCGGCGCTGCGTCAGGCGCTCGCTCGCAACGAGTTGCGGCTCTTCTGCCAGCCCTTCGTCGCGGCAGACACGGGCGTGATCCGGGGCTTCGAGGCATTGGTGCGGTGGCAACGTCCCGGCTTCGGTCTCGTCATGCCCGACGCGTTCATCCCGATCGCCGAAGAGACCGGATTGATCGTCGAGATCGGCGCCTGGGTCCTGGAACAAGCGTGCCGTCACGCCGCCCGGTGGGCTCGACGCTGGCCCGACAAGCGCCTCGGGATCTCGGTGAACCTCTCCAGCCGGCAACTCCTCAGCGGTGACATCGTCGACGTCGTCACGGGCGCGCTCGAGCGCACCGGTCTCGACCCGACCATGCTGACTCTCGAACTCACCGAGAGCACCCTCATCGACGACGCGGTCAGCGCACAAGCGCTCCTGCGCGAGCTACGAGACCTCGGCATCAACCTCGCCCTCGATGATTTCGGCACGGGCTACTCGTCTCTCACGTATCTGCGTGCCTTCCCGATCAACATCCTCAAGATCGACCGATCGTTCGTGCGTGCGATCGGAACGGAACGTGAAGACAGCGCGATCGTCGGCGCGGTCATCGGGCTCGCCAAGAACCTCGGCCTGAGCGTCGTCGCCGAAGGGGTCGAGAACCAAGAACAGCTCGCCGTGCTCGTCCGACTGCACTGCCCCTACGTGCAGGGGTACCTGTTCTCGCGTCCGAGACCAATCGACGAAGCCACCCATCTCATCGTCGGCCCGACGATCGCTGTCGCCAACGACTGACCCGCCGACGACTAACCCCCCAACGCCTACGCGACCGAGTGAGTAATCGTGGCGGAATACACACCGGCGGCCGCTCCACCGGGCACGGTCACGGTGATCGTCGGGTTCCAGGTTGCGGAGTTGTCCCCGGTGATCCCGGTCGCGGTAACCGCGGCGGCAACACCGGTGAGGTTGGCCGGGTCGTTCGCCGTATAGGTCGCCGTACCCACCTTCGTGATCGTGCCTGCGGTGTAGCCAACTGCGCTGGCAGCGATGGCCGGTCCGGACGCCGGGGTGAAGGCGGAGGAGATGACGCTCACGACCCAGCCCGAACCCGCGGCGGCGCTACGGGCGTCGCTTACCTGCACCACGCCCAGAGGGCCGCTGATCGTCCCCCCGAGCACACTGTCGGCCCGGGTCCCGAGATTGCCGGCGTCGGTCGGCACGGTGATCGACAGGGCCCCGCCCGTCACGGGTGACCGTCGCGGCGCTCTGGCCGGGTCCGGCCGCCGAGGCGGCGCCGGCAAAGCCGAACGCGAGCATTCCAACGACGGCGACGAGGAGGAGACTACGCATTCGGCTGTCTCACGAGATCCATGTCGCGCAGCACCCGACGGGCTGCGAATGCGGCTCTCGTGGCCTGGCGGTGGTCGAGCCCCACTTCCGTCATCAGCGCCTGGACGATCGCGGCGGAAGGCAGGCGCAGCGTGGCCAGTGCAACCGCGCAGTTCGTGCCCGGGACGGTTGCCATGACCCTTGTATCGGATCGTCGATACCTCGACGCGTAGTGCCGAAAGACTTCTTCTCGCGGCGTCGTAGCCTCCCGCCCATGCTCCCGGTGGATGCCGCGACGATCCGGTTGTTCTTGCACGTCCTCGGCGCGACGGTTTGGGTCGGCGGCCAGATCGCGCTCGCTGGTGTCGTACCGGTCGTTCGGCGGTTCGGCGGCATCGAAGCGGCGCGCGCCGTCGCACGGCGTTTCCAGCTCATCGCGTGGCCGTCGTTCGGGCTTCTCGTCGTTACCGGCGTATGGAATCTGTTCGCGGTGAAGGTTGGCGATCAGTCGAGCGCGTACCTCACCACTCTCGTGGTGAAGCTGCTCCTCGTCGGCCTCTCCGGGATCGGCGCTCTCGGACACGTTCTGTTCGCACGCCGTCGGCCCGCGCTCGGCGGATCTCTCGCCGGCCTGGCTTTGCTCGGCGCGATCGGCGCGACGTTCGTGGGCGTCCTGCTGGCGGGCGGCTAGGTGTGTTCTCCCGCGGGGTGGTCAAAGGGAATGCGGGCTCAGCGGTTGGTTGCCGCCTTGCGCGTGGGTTCCGAGCCATTCGTCGAGGTCGGTCGCGTTGGCGGGTCGGCGCACATGGAAGCCCTGGACGAGATCGCATCCCATCGTCGTGAGGGCATCTTGAGTAGCCGCGTCTTCGACGCCTTCCGCGACGACGTGCAATCCGAGGTTGTGTCCGAGGTCGACGGCCGACTGCACGAGAACGACATCGCCCTCGTTGTGACTCATGCCGATGACGAAGGAGCGGTCGATCTTGAGCTCCCGGACGGGAAGGTCCTTGAGGTAGGCCATCGAGGAGTAGCCCGTGCCGAAGTCGTCGATGCTCAAGGCGATACCCATCGCGTTGAGCTCGTGGAGCGCAGCCATGGCGCGTCCGGGGTCGGTCATGATCGCGCCTTCGGTGAGCTCGAGGCTCAAACCGCTGGCCGGCACGCCGGCCGCGTCCAGCTGTTGTTGGACGCGAGCAGGGAAGGCCAGGTCGTGCACGGACCGCGCCGAGATGTTCACCGAGACGGGGATGGTCCAGCCTCGGTCGCGCCAGACGCGAGCCTGCAGCAACGCCTGGCGCAATATCTCGTCGGTGAGGGGGTGGATGACCGCGGTGCCTTCGGCGATGGGAATGAACTCGTCGGGCATCAGGAGGCCTCTCGTCGGATGTTGCCACCGAACGAGCGCCTCGACGCTGTGGACCTCGCCCGTGGCGGTGCCCACCTTCGGTTGATACTGCAGCATCAGTTCGCCTCGGCCGATCGCGCGGCGAAGATCTCCGAGCAGCGCGAGCCGAGCGACGGTGTTGTCATCGCGAGACAGTTCATAGGTCGCGATCGGCAAGTGCTGGGTCTTGGCTTCGTACATGGCCACGTCGGCATGGCGCAGCGCGGTTTCGACGTCGTCGTCCGGGCCGGCGACGGCGATACCGATGCTTGCTTCGACGTCGAGGGAGATATCCCTGATGACGAAGGCTTCGTGCAGGACGTCCGTCAGTCGTTTCGCGGCCGTGATCGCCTCCGCGTGGCTCGTGCCGATCAACAGCACCGCAAACTCGTCGCCGCCCAGCCGCGCAACCGAATCGCCGGCACGGAGCGCCATGCCGAAGCGCTGCGCGATCTGCTCCAGCAGCAGGTCGCCGTAGTGGTGGCCGAGAGTGTCGTTCACGTCTTTGAACCGGTCGACGTCCACCAGCAGCACCGCGATCTGTTCGCCCGAGCGTTTCGCCGCTCGCAGCGCCTGCGCAGCCCGGTCCTGGAAGAGGGTTCGGTTGGGGAGCCCGGTCAGGCTGTCGTGCAGTGCTTGATGATGGTTGAGGTCACTCTGGCTTTGCAGCCGGTCGCGAGATCGTGTCAACGCGATGCCGGCCGCGGCGATGAGGGCCATCGCGGCGATCAAGATCGCGCCATCCACGGCGAGCACGATGCGACCGGTCCGATGCGTGTCGGCGACGGCGAAGAGTGCGTTGGACTCATGTCCGGCCGCGGCGGCGTAGATCTCGATCTGCATCGCACCGAACACGGGATCGATGGTCCTGCTGTCGATCGCCGTCACCGTCGCCGGCGCTTCGCGGCGGTCGACTGCCGCGAACATGACCGTGACGGCAGCGAGGTAGTTCGAGTGTTCGGTCACGAGCTTCGTTGCCAGAACCCGATCTTGCGCAGTGCCCAGGCGACGCACGTCGGCGAGTCCGTGAATTACCTCTTGGCGCGCGGCGATATGCGCAGCGAGCGGAATCGTGCCCGGTTCCAGCCGGTACTTTCGCTCGAGAGATTCCTCGGCGGCGACGCCGGTCGCGGCCCGTTGGTACGCCGAGTACAGCACAACCGCCCGCTGCGCCCGCGCGTCTGCATGGTCGGTCGCAAGTGATCCGATCATCGTCGCGACCAGGAGCGCGACGACCGTCAGCGACACGGCCGCGATGCCCAAGAAGCCGTGGCCGAGCGCGAAGCGCGAACGGAGCGACACCGGCCGGCCGGGATGCGCGCCCGCGCCGGGCTGTGATCGGGCGATTGCGAGATCTCCCACAACAACAGCCGATCACCAAGACGTGACGGGAGCGTCACCGACGCCGTCACCGCGTCGGCGTGGCAGCGGATGAATTCCGTGGAACGTGTATGGCTTTGTAGCCCCGTGTGCGCGCAGGTGAAAGCTGTGGTGCCGTACGCGGCGAACGAGAGTCCCCAAAGTGAGCCATACCGGAACCGTTGCCGCACCCCACGACATCCGCCGGTCGCTCAAGGCCGGGGCGGCGGCGTGTCGATGACGCTCGGGGGGACGGGTTGGGCTATGCGAGCGAGGTGGGGGCATGGCTCGGTCTGCTGGTTCCGGTCTGACCGGCCGTCGTCGCAGTGTGGGACGCGCGTGTACCGCGTCGCGCTTTGGTGGGCGCGGGTGGCGGCGGGCGTCGGGTGTGATGGGTTGGTCTGGTCGTGGTTGGTTGTCGTTGTTGTTGGGGTGTGTGGCGGTGCCGTGTGTGTTGGGGGTGGCGTCGACCTCGAGTGGTGCGGCGGGTGCGTCGACGGTTCCGGCGAGTGTGCCGCGTGCGGCGGTGTGTAGTCCGTCGATGCCGGATGCGACGGTGGCGTTGCAGGCGTGGTTGACGTCGATCCCGAATCGGGTGATCGCTCGTTTGGATGGGTCGTGTTACCGGGTTGATGGTCGGCTCACGTTGGGTGCGAAGACGGATGTGACGTTGGATGGTCGGGGTTCGAAGTTCCAGACGTACGCGGCCGGGGACCAGGACTCCCAGCACCTTCTGGTGGGGGGCGATGTGGGGACGACGATCGAGAATTTGTCGATCGATGGCGGCAAGACGGTGCCGGGGTATGAAGCGCGGTATGCGTTTCAGCATGGGATCACGATCACGGGTGGCTGCGACCGGGTGGTGCTCGACAACGTGACGATCGATCATGTGTGGGGCGACTTTGTCGCGATCACGCCCCATACCCGTAACCGGGATCATGTCCGGGTGGTGCCGCAGAACATCACGATCGAGAACAGCCACTTCGGTGTGGACCGCATCGGCATGGGGAGCGGTCGTCAGGGCATCTCGATCCAAGAAGGCCAACACATCTTCGTCCACAACAACGTGATCCGGTACTCGTCTCGGAGCGCGGTCGACATCGAGCCGGACTCGTCGGGCGCGACGCTCAACGACATCCATTTCGAGCACAACACGTTCGGGCCGCACGGCCTCAACTTGTTCGCGAACCACAACTACGGCAACGCGAACCCGGTCATCGACGGTATCTACATCCGGGACAACACCCTGACCGGCACCCCCTTGCAGATCGACAGCGTCGCCGACATCACCAACGTCAACGCTCACGACCCCAGCACGTTTCGCCGTCACCACTACCAGATCGTCGACAACGTCTCCGACACCGGCCTCGGGAACGGCTCGTGCGCGGATCCCAGCCACGAAGTCATCCGTTTGTGGGGCATCGATGGTGTCGTCATCGACCACAACGTCCAGCCCGTCCAAGCCGGCCGGTGCATGACCCTCGTCACCTTCGCCCGAGCCGCCAACACCGCCGTCACCGACAACACCGTCACCAACGCGTCGGCGACCGCCCGCTACTACCAAAGCCTCCACAACTACGAGTACGGCAACCTCATCGGCAACCCCACCTACCCCGCCCCACTCACGGCAGGAACGATCACGCACGCACCCAGCACGTGACCTCGATGCGGAGTTGCCCGAGCAAGCACAACGCCTGATCCTTGCGGCAAGCTGGACCCATGACCCCGCAATCCGATACGGGCCCGATCGCGTTCATCTGCGCAATGCCGATCGAGCTCTCGCCCCTCGTCCGCATGCTCTCGCTCAGGGCGACCGAGATGAACGGCGCGAAGGTGCACACGGGAACGCTCGATGATCGCGCCGTCGTCGCCATCGTCACGGGCATGGGGACCCGGCTCGCGACCGAGGGAACGACGCGCCTCCTCGACGCGGTGGCGCCGCTTTGGGTGCTCGTCGTCGGCATCACCGGCGCGCTCGAAAGTGAGACCCCGATCGGCACACTCGTGCTACCCGAGATTGTTGTCAACAGCGAAACCGGCCGCGAGCACCGTCCAACGCCACTGGGCGAGGGAGTACCGCACGGGAAGATGTGGACTACCAACGGCCTCACGACCAACCGGGACGACCTCGCGTGCCTGCGCGCCCGCGGAGTGGTGTCGCTCGACATGGAGACCGCGGCCATCGCCCAGCTCTGCGAGACCCGCGGTATTCCGTGGTCGGTGTTTCGCGTCATCTCCGACCGCGCGAACGACGGCACCGTCGACGAGGAGGTGTTCCACCTGAGCAACCAGGACGGCACACCGAACCCCGCGGCCATCGAGAAGTACATCGCCGACCATCCCGAACGCCTGCCCCTGATGGCGCGGATGGCGGAGGACGCCGAGCTCGCGACGCGTGCTGCGGCCGAGGCTGCGATACGGGCGTGCGCGCACCTGGCCTCGCCGCCGCCGGATCGGCCCGGCGGGATCGCCGGAACCGTTTGACGGCCTCCCCGTCGCTACGATCGCAGCGTGGCGGTCTTCGCGCTCTTGTTCATCGTCGTTCCGATCGTGGAGATCTACGTCGCGGTGCTCGTCGGTCACGCCATCGGTGCGCTGAACACGATCGGGCTCCTGGCGCTGCTCTCGATTCTGGGAGTGTGGCTGACGAAGCACGAAGGGCTCTCGGTGATCTCGCGGATCCGTCAACAGCTCGACGCGGGGCGAATGCCCACGAACGAGCTGATCGACGGCGGCCTCGTCCTCGCTGGGGGCGTCCTGCTCATCGCGCCCGGATTCGTCACCGACGCGGTCGGACTCCTCCTCCTGTTCCCGCCGACGCGTCTCGTCGCGAGGGGGATCCTCAGGCGTCGGTTCCGGGGCCGGGTCACCTACTTCGGCAGACCGACGGGTGACGGTCGCCTGGATGGCCCGGACGACGTGATCGACCTCTAGATCGGCGCTAGTAGGGCCCGTCACAACACGAGTCGCGCCACCCGCACGCGGGGCAGCGGTAGTGCGCATGCTCCGGTCGCATGCCGGCACCGCACACGAAGCAGGTGACCGACAGATCACACGGCCGGGACGGAATGTCGACGCGCTCGCCCGCCGGTTCGCTCACACCGCCGAAACTAACCGAGCGGCCGCAGCAGCTCGGGGACCACTGGGCAGTCGACGCGCGCGGTCGCGTCCGAGGGACGCTCGAGACCGCGCGGTCCTGCGATGCGATCGAACCGCTGCACCGAGACCTCTTCGAGTGCTGCCTCGGCGGGGAGCGAGGAGACGACCATCTCGTACACACGCGCCGGGAGCACCCGCCCGACCCCTCCCACCAGCCACAACTCGCGCGCGCCGGCGCCGATCGAGTGGATGGCCTCGGTCGTACCCCCCGGCACGAGTGCACGCTCCGGGCCGATGGCACTTGCCGACACCACCAACCGGGAGGTGTGCTCGAGCACCGGGTCCCAACCGTCGACGACCCGCACCGCGTGATCGCTACGACGCCGACGTAGTGCCGCCACCGGATCGTCGCCGTCGACCCGGACTGCGACCGCATCGACGTCGAACCGCTCGATCAGCGCATCGTCGATCGTCGACGTGTACCCGATGACCGCGACGACCTCGCCTTCCTCGAGCAGCGGCAACGTTGCGCCGAGCCGGTCACCCGTGCGATCGGCTTCGAGCTCGCTCACCGCGGCACGAGCCGCGGCCTCGGGGTCGGGCGCGGCGAGAATGCGTGAGCACACCCACCACAGGGCACCGTGCGCGCGGTGGTGCGCCAGAACGCGTCGGCACGCGACAACGAGCGACGCGGGCTCGTT
>DATCCI010000620.1:0-10033 GCA_036511415.1 Acidimicrobiia bacterium | reverse complement strand
CGGCGTGACCGCGGTGGTCACGCGACGCGCGCCGGGGGGACGGGCCGGAAGGTCAGGTCTCCACGGTCGCCAATCCAGTTGTGAGTCTCCTGTGACCCGGGTTAGCTCCGAGAAAAGGTCCGGGACTCAGTTCACCTGGCGCGTCCGCCCCTCCCAGTAGGGCGCGCGGATCTTGAACTTCTGGAGCTTGCCCGTCGACGTGCGCGCGAACTCGGCGCAGAACTCCACCGACGTCGGGCACTTGAAGTGCGTGAGGCCGGCGCGACAGTGCGCCACGAGCTCGGCCTCCGTCGCGTCGCTGCCCGGTTTGAGCACGACCAGCGCCTTCACCGTCTCGCCCCACTTCTCGTCGGGCACACCGATCACGCACGCCTCCGCCACGCCGGCATGTTGATAGAGGCAGTCCTCGACCTCGATCGAGCTGACGTTCTCGCCGCCCGAGATGATCACGTCCTTCTTGCGATCGCTGATCGTCAGGTAGTGATCGTCGTCGATCGTGCCGCCGTCGCCGGTGTGGAACCATCCGCCCTCGAGCGCGTCGGCCGTGGCCTCGGGTTGTTCCCAGTAGCCCTCGAGCACGACGTTCGAGCGGGCGAGCACCTCGCCTTGGTCGCTGACGTCCAGGCGCACGCCCAGCGCGGGTGCGCCCGCGCGTCCGAGCTTCTGCGCGCGTGCTGCGGAAGAGAGCGCGTCCCATTCTGCGCGTCCGCGCGCCATCGTCAGCAGCGGAGCCGTTTCGGTGAGCCCGTAGATCTGGATGAACTCCCAGCCGAGCTCGGTCTCCATCTGCTCGATCATCCGCGTCGGTGGTGGCGCGCCGGCGACGACCATGCGTACCCGGTCACGCCCGGGAACCGGACCGTCCCACGTCGGCGCGGCGTCGAGGATCGCGGCCACGACCGCCGGTGCGCCGCAGAGGAGCGTCACGCCGTGGCGCTCCACCCGGCGCAGGATCTCGACGCCGTCGACCTTCCGGAGCACGACATGCCTGCCGCCCATGCCCGAGATCGCGTACGACATCCCCCAGCCGTTGCAATGGAACATCGGGAGCGTCCAGAGATAGACGTCGCGATCGCTCACGCCCGTTTGCCAACCGAAGGTGGTCGCGTTGATCCAGAGGGTGCGGTGCGTGAGCTGGACGCCTTTCGGACGCGCCGTGGTGCCGCTCGTGTAGTTGATCGTGGCGGTCGCATCCTCGTCGGGGATCCAGGGTTCGGGCTGCGTGTCGAATCGCCACAACGCGTCGTCGGACGACGCGCCGATGACGAACCGGTGTTTGGCGGTGACGCCCGCGAGCGATTGCTCGAGCTCGGGATCGACGAGGAGCACCGACGCGCCCGAATGGCCGACGATGTACCCGATCTCCTCTGCATTCAGACGGAAGTTGATCGGCACGAGCACGCGCCCGTACGCGGACACGCCGAAGAACGACGTGAGCAGCCGGGCGGAATTGTGCGAGACGATCGCGACGCGCTCGCCCGGTCCGACGCCCAGCGCATCCAGACCCGCGGCCTGGGCACGCGCGAGACGCGCGACCTCGGACCAGGTGAGCTCGCCGAGCGACTCCGCCGGCTGGTCCGGCTCGTCGACGACGCCGATCCGATCTCCGTACACGAGTTCGGCGCGCTCGATGAAGTCGAGCACGGTCAGCGGCACACGCATGGTCGGCCTCTTCGGTCTGGTGGGCCCGGTCTGGTAGGGAGGGTACGCGTGTGCTCGACTGCATGTCATGCCGTTGTTGCCGATACGCCTCGCCGACGACCGGACGCCGCCCACCCTGCTGTTCCTGCCGCCCGAGGCGCGGGACGCCGTGCCGCTGATCCTCTTCGGCCACGGAGCGCATCTATCGAAGGACGACCCCGTCATGCAGATGATCGCGAAGGGCTTCTGTCGAAGCGTCCCCGCCGCGGTCGCGCTGATGGACTGTCCCGGACACGGGGAACGGCGCGCCGCCGCGGTCACCGACGAATTGTTCGATGCGGACATCGCGCGGCGGATGTCGGATCCCGCGAACTACGAGCAGCTGTCGGCCGATTGGCGCGCGGTCGAGACCGCGGCCCGCGAAACCGACGCGCGTATCAGCGTACCTACCGGCTACGCCGGGTTCTCGATGGGCGCGATGTTCGGGCTCGCGATTGTGGCCGACCTCCCGTCGGTCGGGTCGGCCGTCTTCGCGCTCGGTGGCCTCACGGGCGACGACGGGCGCGACGAGCTGATCCGCTCGGGGGTGAGCCGCCTCGGGGGTCGCGAGATCCTGATGCTCAACATGACGCGCGACGAGCACTTCCCGATCGACGGCGCGGTCGAGGTACTCGAATCGATCCCCGGGCCCAAGCGGATGGGCGTGTGGGCGGGCACGCACGTCGACATCCCGCCCGAGGCGATCCAGCTCGCGGTCGACTTCTTCCGTCGTACCTTCGTGTCATGAGGCCGTCGTGTCATGAGGCCTTCGTGTCATGAGGGCCTTCGTGTCCTGAGCCCCATCAACGGCCGTACCAGCGGCTCTCACCCGAGCGGAACGCGAAACCGGCGAGCCAGAAGACGGCGACGACCACCGCGAAGATCCACAGCCAGTGCATCGCGAAGCCGAGGCCACCGAGCAACAGCGCGAGCAGCAAGATGAGCAGCACGAGGCCCATTTTTCTTCCTCCCAGGTCGTGGACCATCGAGGTACCCGGGCGGTAGTCCGCGCAAACGTGCCTGAACGCGAAGCGGGGACGGTTTCGGGTGTCTCATGCCCGCCGTACGATCCGCCCGTGCCGATCACCGTCGTGCCGACCGCGTACGGGCGCAACGCGTCGCAGGCGTTGCGCGACGCGGTCGCGCGCGCGAAGCGATCGGATGTGCTCGCGCCGGTGACCGTTGTGGTGCCCACCAACTCGGTGGGCGTGTCCGCACGTCGCCGGCTCGCGTCGGGAGAGCTCGGCGCGGTGAGCAGTGCGGGCCGTGGCGTCGTCGGCGTGAACTTCCTCACCGTCTACCGGTTGGCGGAGCTGCTCGGCGCGGCGGAGCTCGCGGCGGCCGGCCGGCGGCCGGTGTCGACCCCCGTCGTCGCGTCGGCGGTGCGACGCGCGCTGGCGCGGGCGCCCGGTTTGTTCGCGCCCGTCGCCGATCATCCCGCCACGGAGGAGGCGCTCGTCGCCGCGCACCGAGAGCTCTCCGACCTCGACGACGCGCAGCTCGACCTCCTCGCCGCGCCGGTACAACGACGAACGCGTGACGTCGTCCGCCTCCACCGCTCGACGAAGTCGTTGCTGCAGCGCGAATGGCACGACGAGCACGATCTCATGGAGGTCGCGACCGCCCTCGTCGCTTCGGGCACTCCTCTGGCTCGGGAGCTCGGCACGATCATCGCCTTCCTTCCGCAGCGCTGGAGCACACCGGCGGCACGCCTCTTGCGCGGGCTGGCCGATATGGCCGAGCTCGAGATCATCGTCGGTGTCACCGGCGCGGAGGCTGCCGACGCGCAGGTGGTCGCGAGCCTGCGCCGGGTCGGCGTCGACCCGGCCGACGACCAGGCCGGGGGCATCGCGCCGGCCGTGGGCACCGAGGTGTGGAACGCCTCCGATCCCGATGACGAAGTGCGCGCGATCGTGCGCGGCGTCGTCGACGCGATGCGCGCGGGCGTGGCGCTCGAACGCATGGCCGTGCTGTACGCGTCCGAGGAGCCTTACGCCCGGCTACTCCATGAGCACTTCGCCCTCGCCGATATCGCGCACAACGGAGCGACGACGCGGTCGATGTCGGAGTCCGTCCTCGGTCGTGGATTGGTTCGCATCCTCGGCCTGGCCGACACCGAGTTCGCGCGTGACGACGTGTGCGGCCTGTTCGCGTCCGCGCCGCTGCTCGACGGCCGCGGCCGTCCCGTCCCGGCCGCGCGGTGGGAGCGGGTGTCGCGCGATGCGGCTGTGGTGCGGGGGGTCGACGAATGGCGCCGCCGGCTCGCGGGGTACGCGGCGACGTTGGGTGACGACGAGCGGGGAACGCGCGTGCGGGCCCAGGTCGACGCGCTGGCGGCCTTCGTCGCGGGGCTCGCCGAAGCCCTCGATCCCGCGACGTTGCCTCGTACCTGGAGCGGGCTGGCGCGGTTCGCGCACGGTCTCGTGTCCCGCTACCTCGGCGCCGATACGCGGCGCGCGGCCTGGCCGCCGTTCGAGCAGGTCGCGGCGCGACGGGTCGAGACCGTGCTCGACCGGCTCGGCACGCTCGATGCCATCGATCCTGCGCCGACCATCGACATCTTCCGGCGCACGCTCGAGCTCGAGCTCGATTCGGCGCGCGACCGCGTCGGTCGTCTCGGTGAGGGGGTCCTCGTCGGGCCAGTCGGGATGGCACTCGGCGTCGATCTCGATCGGCTGTGGGTCTGCGGTCTCGCCGAGGGTCTTTTCCCCGCCGTTCCGCGCGACGATCCGTTGCTGTCCGACCGCGACCGAGCCGCGCTCGGAGGCGAGCTCCGCCTGCGTTCCGAGCGCACCGCCGAAGATCAGCGCGCGTTCCTCGCCGCGCTCGCATCCACCTCGGGCGCGCGGGTGTGCACGTATCCCCGCGGCGATCTGCGGCGGAGCACCGAGCACGTTCCGTCGCGGTTCCTTACGCCCACGATCGCCGCGATCGGAGAGGTGCACACCATCCCGTCGTACGCGTACGCGGCCGCACACGTCACATTTGCCGCCAACCGGCACGAGCTCGACGTGCGCGCTGCGATCGGACGAGAAGCGTGGGTAGAGGCGCAGTCGGCGGTCGCTCGTGGTCTCGAGCTCAGCACCGCCCGGGCCGGCTCCGCGTTCACCCGATTCGACGGCAACCTCTCGCATTACACCGATCGGCTGCAGGCGATCAGCCCGGCGAACGCCGAGCGCGTGACGTCACCGACGGGTCTCGAGCGGTGGGCGTCCTGCCCGCACGCGTATCTCATGCATACCGTGCTGCACGTCGAGCCGGTCGAGCGCCCCGAAGACATCATGCAGCTCGCGCCGATCGAGCGAGGCAGCCTCGTGCACGAGGTCCTCGACCGGTTTCTCGCGCAGACGTGCGGGCGTGCGGACGCCGGTCGTCCCTGGCTCGATGCCGACCGCGATCGCCTGCGCGCGATCGCGGAGGAGGTGAGTGCGGTCGCGGAGGCGAGGGGGCTCACGGGTCGACGTCTGCTCTGGCACCGCGACCGCCGCTTGATCCTCGCCGAGCTCGATGCCTTTCTCGATGCCGACCAGCAGTACCGCACGACCGGGATCGCCGAGACGCTCGCGACCGAGCTCGCGTTCGGGATGTCCGGCGATGGCGCCGCCGCGGTCGAGGTCCCGCTCGGTGACGGCCGGGTCGTGCACGTGCGGGGGAAGGCGGATCGCGTCGATCGCCGCGCGGACGGAGAGCTGGTCGTGATCGACTACAAGACCGGGTCGGAGCGAAGATACACATCGCTCAGTCACGACGACCCCGTCACGGCGGGGACACACCTACAGCTTCCGGTGTACGCGTACGCGGCCCGCGCCGCCTACGGCGCCCCCGAGACCCCGGTCGAGGCGTGCTACTGGTTCGTCGGCCGGGGCAGGAACCGGCGCGTCGGTTACGACGTCGACGGCGCGGTCGACGACGTGTTCTCGACGACGCTGCGGACGATCGTCGACGGCATCGAGGGCGGCGTCTTTCCCGCGTGTCCGGCCGAGCCGGCGCCTTCTCCGTTCGTCGACTGTGTCTTTTGCGACCCCGACGGAATGGGAACCACCGACCGCTGGCGCGAGTGGGAACGCAAATGCGACGCGCCGGAGCTCGAGGGGTTCCGGAGTCTTTCGGCCGGCGGCGAGGATGATGGCGGGTGACCGACCAACCCGCGCTCTTCTCCGAACCGGGCGACGCGCCCGCGCGCGCGGCGATCCGCGCCGACCTCGATGCGACGCTGTTCGTCGAGGCCGGCGCGGGAACGGGCAAGACGAGCGAGCTGGTCGATCGCGTCGTCTCGCTGGTTGCCCGGAAACATGTACCCATGGCGACGATCGCGGCGATCACGTTCACCGAGAAGGCGGCCGCGGAGCTCCGCGATCGCATTCGCCAGAAGCTGCGCGAGCGCGCCGACGACGACACACAGCCCGACGTCGTACGCGCCCGCTGCGAGACGGCCGTCGCCGATCTCGACGGCGCCGCGATCTGCACGCTGCACGCGTTCGCTCAACGTATCCTCACCGAGTTCCCGATCGAGAGCGGACTCCCGCCCCGCATCGAAGTCCGGGACGAGATCTCGTCGCGCATCGCGTTCGAGGAGCGTTGGCGCGCGTTCGTCGACGAGCTCCTCGACGATGCCGAGCTCGAGTCGACCCTGCTCGTCCTGCTCGCCTCGAACGTGAAGTTGACGCATCTCCGCACGGTCGCCGAGGTACTCGACGACAACTGGGACCTGCTCGGTCGCATCGAACCGCCGCGCCCGCTCCCGGCGCTGGAGATCGACGGGTGGCTCGAGGAATTCGCTGTGGTCTGTACGGCCGGCGTCGATTGCACCGGCGACTCCGACACGATGCTCACGCGCTTCGATGACTTCGCCGAATATCGCGAACGGTTGCTCATGGCGTTCGACGACGCGGAGCGGATCGAGCTGCTGCGTGCCGAAAAGCCGTCGTTCAAAGTCGGGACCACCGGCAACAGCAGGAACTGGCCCGACATCAAAGGTCTGCGCGAGCGCATCGTCAAGTTGGGCGAGCAGCGCAAGGCCATGACCGACGCGGTACTCGACGTCGCGATCAAGCGCGCGGTTGCCGCGATCGCGGTGTACGTCGACCAGGCGGTTGCGAAACGCCGCGTCTCGGGTGAGCTCGACTTCCACGATCTGCTCGTCCTCGCCCGCACGCTGCTGCGCGATCCCGAGCACGGCGCGCTCGCTCGCACCCGCCTCCGGCAGCGCTACCGCCGGATCTTGATCGACGAGTTCCAGGACACCGATCCGATCCAGGTGGAGCTGGCCGCCCTCCTCGGATCCGACGACCCCGACGACGGCGGGCGTTCGTGGAACGAGATGAGCGTCGACCCGGGTCGGTTGTTCTTCGTCGGCGATCCGAAGCAGTCGATCTATCGCTTCCGCCGCGCCGACATCGCCACGTTCCTCGCGGCGCGGGAGCGCTTCGCCGATCCGGCGCCGCTCTTCCTCACGTGCAACTTCCGTTCGGCGCCCGCGGTGCTCGCATGGATCAATCACGTGTTCGCCGAGCTGATCCGGCCGTATCCGGCCTCGCAGCCCGAATACCGCGCCCTCGATGCCGCCCGAACCGTGCCGCCCGGAAACGATCGCGGCGCCGTGCTGTTGGGTGTCGAGCCCCACTCCGACAACCCCGACGCGGGAGACATGCGCAGTCGTGAGGCGGCCGACGTCGCCGCGATCGCACGCGCGGCGGTGGCGGAGGAGTGGCCGGTCCACGACCGGGCGCTCGACGCGTGGCGCCCGGCTCGGCTCGGCGACGTGTGCATCCTGCTGCCCGCCCGGACCTCGCTCGGCTACCTCGAGCAGGCGCTCGCGGCCGCGGGCGTGCCGTACCGCGCCGAGACGAGCTCGCTCGTCTACAGCAGCCGAGAAGTGCGCGACCTGCTCATGACCCTCCGGGCCGTCGACGACTCGAGCAACACGCTCGCGCTGGTGTCGGCGCTGCGATCGTCGGTGTTCGGTTGTGGCGACGACGACCTGTTCACATATCACGTCGAGTGCGGAGGCCGGTGGAACATCGCGGCTCCGCTTCCCGAGGGCGTGCCGATCGACGGTGCCGTCGCCGACGCGATGCGATTGCTCGGTGAGCTGCACCGGGAACGCGTGTGGTCGACGGCGAGCGAGCTCCTCGAACGGATCGTGCGCGAGCGCGCCGTGATCGAAATCGGTGCCCTGACCGGCCGGTTCCGCGATGTCGCACGGCGCGTGCGCTTCCTCATCGACCAGGCGCGCGCGTACGCCGACGCGGTGGGCGGCACGCTGCGCGACTATCTCGCGTGGGCGGAGATGCAGGGTGCCGAGGGTGCGCGGGTAGTCGAAGCCGTCGTGCCCGAGACCGACGACGACGCGGTACGCATCATGACGATCCACGGCGCGAAGGGCCTCGAGTTCCCGATCGTCGTCTGCTCCGGCATGACGACCGCGGCCCAGACTGCCGCGCGGGGCGTCGACGTGCTGTTCCCGCCGGCGGGGGGTTGCGAGGTGAAGATCGTCAAGGGTGTGCAAACCGCGGAATTCGAGCTGCACAAGCCGATCGACGAGCAGATGGGCTTCCACGAGAAGCTGCGGCTGCTCTACGTGGCGTGCACGCGGGCGCGTGACCATCTCGTGGTCTCGGTGCACCGCAAGGTCCGGAATCTCGACCCCGGCGGTCGCCCGCACTGGACGCACGCCGAACTGGTCTGGGAGGCGGCCCAAGGCGCCGCGTGGTCCGAGCCGAGCGGGGCCGGCGACCTCGCAACCGGCGGCCGCGGAAGTGGTGACTCGGCCGCGCCCGGGCCGACACCCGGACTCGCGCTCGACGTGTGGCAGGCCGAGTACACACGTGCTCACGACCGCGGGAACCAGCGCGGCTTCGTGTCGGCGACCGCGCTCGCGCACCGCCTCGACGCCGTCCCGGTCGTGGCCGGCGGGATCGAGCCCGATCCCGGGCTCGCCAAGGACGGTCGCGATCTCGAGCTGCCGCCCTGGAACAAGGGTCGGTACGGCACCGCGATCGGTCGCGCGGTGCACGCCACGTTGCAGACCATCGACCTCGCGACGGGTCGCGGCATCGAAGCGACCGCCGCCGCGCAAGCCGCGGCCGAAGGTGTCCTCGGTCACGAGCACACCATCGTCGCGTTGGCCCGGGCCGCGGTGGCGAGTCCCGCCGTTCGGCGCGCGGCCGAGCGATCGCATTGGCGCGAGACCTACGTGGCCGTCCCGCTCGACGGCATCACGCTCGAGGGCTACGTCGACCTCGTCTTCCGCGACGTCGACGGCCTCGTGGTCGTCGACTACAAGACCGACGCGGTCGACGCCGAGACGCGCGCCCGTCGCATCGTCCACTACCGGATCCAGGCCGCCGCGTACGCGTTGGCGGTCGCCGAGGCAACCGGCGAGCGCGTCGTGCGCGCCGTGCTCTGCTTCCTCGACCCGTCCGGCACGACCGAGGTGGAGTTCGCCCGAGCCGATCTCGAGGCCGCGGTGGCCGAGGTCCGGGCGCTGGCCGCGGCCGAGCGAGACGACCCGGGGCCGCAGCCACCGCCCGTTCCTTCCGACGGCTGACGAGGCGAACCGGGCGCGCGGCTCGGCGTGTGCCATCCTGGTCACACCCGTGAAAGGCCTGAAGTTCTGCCTCAAGTTCTTGGTGACGGTGGCCTTCGGTGGTGCCGCGCTCGCGGGTTCCCTCGCGCTGCTCGGCCCCGCCGCCTCGCCGCTCGCCCACGCGACGACCCCGATCGGCGACCTCGAGGTCACGATCAACGCGCCCGCGGCCCGTTCGGTCGTCTACGACCGCTACGGCAAGGTCATGGCCACCCTCGCGACCGAGGACCGTTCGCCGGTGAAGCTCAAGGACATCCCGCAGGTCCTGATCGACGCGGTCATCTCGATCGAGGATCGCAAGTTCTACGAGCACCACGGCGTCGACTGGGCCGGAACCACCCGGGCGCTCTTCAAGAACGTCGATGCCGGCGGCATCTCGCAGGGCGGATCCACCATCACGCAACAGCTGGTGAAGAACACGTTCAGCATCAACCGCAAGCGCGACCTCACCACGAAGGCGCGGGAGGCGGTTCTCGCGATCGAGCTCGAAAAGCAACTGACGAAGAGTCAGATCCTCGAGGACTACCTGAACCTCGTGTACTTCGGCAACGGCGCGTACGGAGTGCAAGCCGCCGTCGAGCGCTACTTCCCGTTGACCACGCTGGCCAAGCTGGACCTCGCCCAGTCGGCGCTTCTCGCCGGGCTCATCCAGTCGCCCGAGGCCTTGAACCCGATAAAGCATCCCGGTGCCGCTGCCCGCCGGCGCAGCGAGGTGCTCGATGCGATGGTCGCGAACGGGAAAGCCAAACTCACGGCCGCCCGGGC
>DATCCI010000619.1:0-8457 GCA_036511415.1 Acidimicrobiia bacterium | reverse complement strand
CGGACCCTCTCCATGGAGGAAGTCTACGTGGCCCCGTAACCTGCCCCGGTGTGGAGGCCGACGGAGGTGAGGACCCGCGTCGCGGGCTTCCGAGCGTCGAGCGCGTGCTGGCCGAGCTCGACCCGGCGCTTCCCCACGCCGTACGCGCCGAGCTCGCGCGCGAAGCGGTCGAATCCGCGCGCCGGGGCGCGATCGCGCCCGGCGAGGTCACGCGCGACGCGCGGGAACGGGCACGCGTGCTCTCGTTGGGGCTGCTCGGCCCGGTCGTGAACGCTACCGGAGTGCTGTTGCACACCAACCTCGGCCGCGCACCGCTCGGCACGGACACGCTCGATTCGATGACGCGCGCGAGCGGCTACACGAACGTCGAGTACCGGCTCGCAGAGGGCGTGCGCGGTTCGCGGCACGAACACGCCGGCGCGTCGTTGGCGACCGCATGCGGCGCGGAAGCAGGCATGGTCGTGAACAACAACGCGGCCGCGGTGTTGCTCGTGCTTGCGACGTTGGCGCGCGGCCGCTCCGTTCTCGTTTCGCGCGGCGAGCTCGTCGAGATCGGTGGAGGCTTTCGGGTTCCCGAGATCCTCGCGGAGACGGGCGCCCACCTGGTCGAGGTCGGTACGACGAACCGGACCCGCTTGAGCGATTACGAGCGCGCTCGTTCCGACGACGTCGCGCTCGTCTTGAAGGTGCATGCCTCGAACTACCGCATGATCGGCTTCGTCGCGTCGGCGTCCGTCGCCGAGCTCGCCGGGCTGCCGGAACCGGTCGTGGTCGACGCGGGCTCGGGTCTGCTCGACGAGACGACGCCCTGGCTGCGAGAGCGGCCGCCGTGGTTGCGCGACGAGCTCGGAGTTCGGCAATGCATCGAGGCGGGCGCGGCGCTCGTCACGTTCTCCGGCGACAAGCTGCTCGGTGGTCCACAAGCCGGGATCATCGTCGGCCGCCGCGCGCTCGTCGATCGCCTGAAGGCGCACCCGCTGGCACGCGCACTGCGCGCCGACAAGTTGACGCTCGCCGGTCTCCAGGCGGTTGCGCACGCGTACCTCTCGGGCGACGCAACCTCGATCCCGCTCTGGCGGATGGCGTGCACGCCCGTCGACGCACTGCGAGTGCGCGCGGAAGCCCTCGCCGCCGGCGTGCCCGGCGTGAAGGTCGTCGACACCGAAGCGGTCGCCGGCGGAGGCACGTTGCCGGGTCTCACCATCCCGTCGTGCGGTGTCGCGGTGGAGCCACCTTCGGTCAACGAGCTCACGGCCCGGCTCCGAGCGGCGCGCATCGTCGCCCGCGTCGAGGACGACCGGGTCGTGTGCGACCTGCGCACGGTCGATCCGGTCGACGACGCGCGCCTCGCCGTCGCGTTGCGCACGCCCCAATGAGAGTGGTCGCCACCGCCGGTCACGTCGACCACGGCAAGTCTTCTCTCGTCAAGGCGCTCACGGGTACCGATCCCGATCGCTTCCCCGAGGAAAAGGAGCGCGGGCTGACGATCGATCTCGGCTTCGCCTTCTGCACGCTCTCCTCCGGCGAGGTCGTCGCGTTCGTCGACGTGCCGGGCCACGTGCGTTTCGTGAAGAACATGCTCGCGGGCGTCGGGGCGGTCGACGTCGCGGTGTTGGTAATCGCCGCGAACGAGGGCTGGATGCCTCAGACGGAGGAGCACGCGCAGATTCTCGACCTGCTCGACGTCCGCCACGGCATGGTCGCACTGACGAAGGCGGACCTCGTCGACGAAGACACCCTCGACACCTTGCAGCTCGAGGTCGCCGATCGCATCGACTGGCCCGTCGTCGTCGTCGACTCGCTCCTCGGCCGCGGCCTCGACGACGTACGGTCGACGCTGGACGAGGTTCTTCGCCGCGCGCCGGCGCCGCGCGACGATGGACGACCGCGGGTGTGGGTCGATCGCGTGTTCGCGGCCCGGGGGGCGGGAACCGTCGTGACCGGCACGCTCACGGGCGGGTCGCTCACGCGCGACCAGGAGATGGCGATCGAGCCCGGAGGCCGCCCGGTCCGCATCCGCCGGATCGAATCGCACGGGGAGCAGCTCGACCGTGCGGTTCCGGGCAGCCGGATCGCGCTCAACCTGGCCGGCGTCGAACACGCGGCAGTGAAGCGAGGGATGGCGATCGTGGCGCCGGATCAGTGGGCGGTCGTCGGGACCGTCGACGTCGCGCTGCGGATTCTTCCCGGACGGTCGCTTCCGAGACGCGGCACCGTGCACGCGCACGTCGGCTCGGGCGAACAGCTCGCGCGGTTGCGCCTCCTCGATGAGGACGGCAGGCTCGACGAGGACGGCGGGCTCGGACGACTGACACTTGCGACACCGCTGCCGCTCACACCCGGCGACCGGCTCGTGCTGCGTTCGCCGGGGGCGCAGGCGACCGTCGCGGGCGCGGAGGTACTCGACCTCGAGCCGGCGCGCCGAACCGTCGATGCGGTCGACCGCCTCCGCCGCCCGATCGGCGTTCGCGTCCTCTCCGCCCGCCCGTGGTGCACACGCGCCGAGATGATGCGCCTCGCGGGCGACGAGCACGCGGCAGACCTGTACGCGATCGCGGTCGGGCCCTGGCTGGTTTCGCCGGAAACCGTCGCCCGGGTGCGCGCCCGCGCCGCCGAGACGGTCGAAGATACCTGGGCGTCGCTGTCGACGGTCGCCGCGGCCTGCGGGATCGACGTTCCTCGACTCCGCGCGGCCCTCGCGGACGACCTTGCGCTGGTAATCGAGCGCGACCTCGTGCGGGGAGCACGTCAGGCCGGAGTCGTCGACGATCCCGAGGCCCGCAAGCTCCTCGACGCGCTCGCCGCCTCGCCCCTTGCACCGCCCGCGCCCGCCGACGTCGGCGTCTCGCTCTCCATCGTGCGTGCGTTGGCGCGCGCCGGAGCGGTGGTCGAGCTCGACGGCGTCGTCTTCGCGACGAGCGCGCTCGACGAGGCGCGCGACCGGATCGCGCACGTCGTCGTCGAACGGGAGGCCGTCACGATCGCCGACCTTCGTGACCTACTGGGGACGTCGCGCAAGTACATCCTCCCAATCGTCAACCGGATGGACGCCGAAGGTGTCACGCGGCGCCGCGGCGATCTGCGGATTCCGGGGCCTCGCGCCCTTCCTTCCTGAGACGCAGCCACTCGACGAAGTATCCGGGGTCTTCCGCGTCGAGCCGCTTGACCCGCGCGACCATCTCCTCCGAACCCAGCTCGTCTCCCATCGTGCCAATGAACTCGCTGCGGGCCACGGAGTGTCTCCAACGCTGCTTCCACTCGAGCGGATACCCGAGCGCGTCGCGCTCGACCTCGCGGCCGCCGATCTCCTCTTCCTCGTGCGAGGATTGGACTCGAAACCGTGCCGGATCGCCGGCGGCCGCAGCCAGGATCTGTACGGCGAACGCGTTCAACGAACAACCCGCGCGGTCGGCCGCCTGGCGCAAACCTTCGCGCAACTGAGGCGACATCCGCAGGAAGACCACCGCAGGTCGTGGGTCGCGAGCCATGGGCGGAACGTAACGCCCGCGTGAGACAGCCACGCGCGAAACCCTCGCTAGCACTGCCGCTAACGCCGGCGCTAGCACGGCCGCGAACGCCGGCGCGAGCACCCGCGCTCGCACAGGTGCTAGCAGTACTTTCGCGCGCATGGCGCGCCGGCGGCGTTCAGCCGTCGGGGAGGAGGCGCCGACGCTCGGCTTCGGTCAAGCCGCCCCAGATGCCGTGCGGCTCGTGCACGCGCAAAGCGAACTCGAGGCACTCGGGTTGGACGAGACACTCCGCGCAGATCATCTTGGCCTTCGACTCCCGCGCCTCTCTCGCGTCGCGCCGCTCTGCCACCGAAGGTGGGAAGAACAACCTCGACTCCGGACCTCGGCACGAGGCCTTCAAATGCCAGGTTTCGTGAACGATGCTGAGCGCCACGCCCTACTCCATCCCCTGCAGCACCCGGACGACGCGGAACGTATCCCTGGCTCGGAGGCGCAGACAAACGGCCTGGTCAGGAGCCGCGGCGGCGCTCGCGGTGATCGCGCGCGCCACCCGATTCCGGTTCGACCTCCAACACCACGCCCTCGATCGACACGACGCGTACGAGGTCTCCGGCGTGGATGGGTGTCGCACGGTTGGTGCGGGCGCGCCAGAGCGCATCGCGGATTCTCACGACGCCGTCGGGATCGACGTCGGCCTCGGCAAGTCCCATCTCGCCCACGAGATCTTCGCGTCCGATCGTCGGCGTCGAAAAGCGCGACCGCACCATCGCGGTCATGCCCGACAACATGAACACCACGGTGCCCGCGATGACCAACACCAGTACCCACCACGAAGGATCGAGGCGCGACGAACCGTCGAACAGCCAGACCGATCCCGCCACGAGCGCGCCGGCACCGATGAACGTCCAAGGTCCGAGGGTGCCCGCTTGAACGTCGACGGCCATGCCGAACACGCCGAGCAAAAGCAGCGCGACCGCCCAAGGCGCGACGGGCAGATGCGAGAACCCGAAGCAGGCACCGACCAGCGCGACGGCACCGACGAATCCGGCGACGCCCACGCCGACCGAGAAGAACTCGAAGACGATGAGCGCCAGACCCGTGACGAAGAGAAAATACGCAACCCAGGGTGCGTCGAGCGTGTGCGCGGCCTGTGCGCGCAGACCCAGCTTGCGGAAATGGACCTCCCCTCTGGGCTCGCGCACCTCGCGGCCGTTCAACTCGACGACTTTGATGGTCGACGGCTTCACCGGGCCGGCCGCGGTCTGGAGAGTTCGGCCGTCGAGGAGTCCGATGAACTCGAGCAACGTCGCGGCCTTCGCGGTCACGTCCTTCGTCGGCGCATTCACCTCGAACGAGGTGTCGTCGTAGCGGATGGGATCGACCGGTCCGAGGTGCGCGCCCGGCGCGACCGCGGCAAAGGCGGCCGAGCGCGCCAGCAGCGCCGACGCGCCTCGCGCGCCGCCGCCCGACGGCCCCACCCACACCGTGACGGGCACGGTCGCGTGGGTGAAATCGTGCAACAACGCGTTCACGTCGACGTCGACCGCGCCCGACGCGTCCAGCTGGAAGACGACGACCGCGGAATGTACGCGCTCTGCATCGCGAACCGACGAACGAATGAGCGCGGCATTCGAGGGATCGATCAGCCCGTTGACCTGCACCACGTCGATGCGGCCGTCGATGCGCCCATCGCTCACGTTCTGCGCGACGGCGACCGCGCAGAACGACACCGCGATCAACGCACAGCCGCCCAGTCCGACGAGAAGCCGACGCCACCGCACCAGCCAGTCGTAGCACGCGCCTCGTACGATGAAGCAATGGAGGTAGCCGAATTCTGCTCTACCTCTCGCGTCCTCATCGTTGCCGGCAAGGGCGGTGTCGGCAAGACCACGGTCACCGCCGCTCTCGCGGTCACCGCCGCGCGCGCCGGGCTGTCGGTGCTCATCGTCGAGGTGGAGGGAAAGTCGGGCCTGCCCGCGATGTTCGGTGCGCCCGCGCTCGGATACGAGGAGATCGATCTGGAAGCGGGGGTGCGGGCGCGGTTCCTGACCCCCGATGCCGCACTCGTCGAGTACCTGGTGAAGCACGGCATGAAGCGCATCTCGAAGCGACTCGCGACGTCGGGTGCGCTCGACGTCGTCGCCACGGCCGTGCCCGGCATGAAGGACATCCTCGTGCTCGGGAAGGTGAAGTCGATCGAGGAAACCCGCGCCGCCGACCTGGTGATCGTCGACGCCCCGGCTGCCGGTCATGCGGTGACGTTCCTCTTGTCGGCGCGCGGGCTGCTCGACGCGGTCCGGGTCGGTCCCATCCGCAAACAGGCCCAGGACGTCGTGAGCTTGATCTCCGATCCGAAGCGTTGTCAGGTGATCCTCGTGACGCTGGCCGAGGAAACGCCCGTGAGCGAGGTCGTCGACACCGCGTTCGCGATCGAAGACCGCGCCGGGGTCGCGCTCGGGCCCGTGGTGATCAACGGCTGCTTCGCCCCGCTTCCCGTCGTCGTGTCCGCGAACGCGTCCGCAATCCTCGACGACGCGCGCGCCACCGATCGCTTCGTCTCGCGACGGGAAGCCGACGACCTCGCCCACGCGGCCGCGTTCCTCGAGGAGCGCCGCGCCCTCCAGGACGAGCAGATCCAGCGGCTCCGAGAGCGCCTGCCGTTGCCGCAGATCGAGCTGCCCTTCGTCTTCAACCCCGACATAACTCGCGCGCAGCTCGACACGCTGGCCGACGCGTTCGGGAGCGGAATCGGGCGGCTGTGACGATCCGGATCGACGAGCTCGTCGACGAGCGCCGAATCGTCATCTGCTGTGGCACCGGCGGCGTCGGCAAGACCACGATCGCCGCCGTGCTCGCGCTCGAGAGCGCACGGCGGGGACGAAACGCGTGCGTGGTGACCATCGATCCCGCGCGCCGCCTCGCCGACGCCCTCGGTATCGAACACCTCACCAACGACCCGACCGAGATCGACCGCGCGCTCTGGACGGACGGTGCAGACGACGACGTCGTTGCCGGCGGACGCCTGTCGGCGCTCATGCTCGACACCAAGTCGACGTTCGACCTCCTCGTCGCGCGCAACGCCGCGTCACCCGAACAAGCGCAGCGGATCCTCGACAACAGCTTCTACCGCAACGTCTCCGGTGCGCTCGGCGGAACCCAGGAGTACATGGCGATGGAGAAGCTGCACCAACTGCACGACGAGGGCAACTTCGATCTCATCGTCGTCGACACGCCGCCCACTCGCCACGCGCTCGACTTCCTCGACGCGCCCCAGCGGCTCACCCGGCTGCTCGACAATCGCGTGTTCCGCCTGCTCATGATGCCGACGCGTGCGTACCTGCGGGTCGCGAGTGTGGCCGTACAAACCTTCCTGCGTACCGTCGCCCGCGTCGTCGGCTCCGAGGTGATCGAGGACGTCGTCGCGTTCTTCCGGGCCTTCGAGGGGATGGAAGAGGGCTTTCGGACCCGCGCCCAGGTCGTCGGCGCCCTCCTCGGCGACCCGGATACCGCGTTCGTGCTCGTCACCTCGCCCCGGCGTGATGCCATGCAGGAGGCGACCTTCTTCGCGCAGCGGCTGGCCGAAGCCGGTCAATCGGTTCAGGCCCTCATCGTCAACCGCGTGCACCCGTCGTTCGGCGACGAGGTACCGACCGGGTTGCGCGCCGCGGCCGAAGCGCTCCGCCGCCCGTCCGGCGAGCCCGCCGCCCGGCTCGCGGCCCTGTACGACAATCTCGCCGACTTCCGGGAGATCGCCGCGCTCGAACGCGACCACATCGAAGCCTTGCGCGACCGCATCGGCAGCGACTCGGCGTTGGCGTACGTTCCCTACCTGGCCCACGACGTGCACGACTTCGCGACGCTGCACGAGGTCGGAGAAGTCTTGTTCGATACAGTCTCGGCCCGATGATCACCATTCTCGTCGCCGCCGACGCCAAGTGGGTGCGTGACCAAGTGCGAGCCGCGTTCATGGGACGCGGACAGACGGTGGTCGAGGTGACCAGGGGCCAGGACGTGCGCGACACGTTCGCCGAGGTCGACCCCGACCTCGTCGTCCTCGACATGCAGATCGGCAACATGGGCGGCGTCGCCGTGGCGATCGACCTCCGGCTCGAAGAGTCGGGAGGGCGCCTCGATCGCGCCAACATCTTGTTGTTGCTCGACCGGGAAGCCGACGAGTTCATCGCCCGGCGCGCCGACGTCGACCTGATGCTGGTCAAGCCCGTCGACGCGGGAGTCCTGCGCCGAGCCGCCAAACAGTTGCTCCCCGCCGCGAGTTGACGACCGTCCTCGACGATCACGAGCTGGCGGCGCAGATCGCGCGCGAGGCCGGCCGCTTGCTCGTACGGCGGCGCGCCGAGGGTGCCAGCAAGGACGACGGCGACCGCGAGAGCAACGAGCTCATCCTTGCCCGGCTCGCAGTCGCCCGTCCCGACGACGCGGTGCTCTCGGAAGAATCGAGCGACGATCGGGTTCGCCTGGAGCGCGAACGGGTGTGGATCGTCGACCCGCTCGACGGCACGCGCGAGTTCGGCGAGATCGGCCGGACCGACTGGGCCGTGCACGTCGCACTGGTCGTGAACGGCACTCCGCACGCCTGCGCGGTCGCGCTGCCCGCGCAGGACGACGTGGTCATGGCCACCGTCCCGGCGCCGACCCTCGCTCCCCGGCCCGACGCCAAGCTGCGGCTGTTGGTGTCGCGCACGCGGCCGCCCGAGCTGGCGGAGTACCTCGCCCGCGTGCTCGACGCCGACCTCGTGCCTCTCGGCTCGGCCGGTGCGAAGACGATGGCGGTCGTCCAGGGTCACGCCGACGTCTACGCGCATTCGGGCGGTCAGTACGAGTGGGATTCGGCCGCGCCGGTCGGCGTCGCGGCCGCAGCCGGTTGTCACTGCTCGCGTCTCGACGGATCGCGGCTCGTGTACAACCGGCCCGATCCCTACTTGCCCGACCTGCTCGTGTGTCGCCCCGAGGTGGCGGCGACCGTTTT
>DATCCI010000618.1:0-2891 GCA_036511415.1 Acidimicrobiia bacterium | reverse complement strand
GTTCCCGACCTCGTCGCGCGGGATCTACGCGCCGTACGCCACGACGTGCAGGTCGGTCGCGTTGAGCTCTTGGCTGCAACCTCGGTCAACGAGTACCTGGCCCGGTCCGAAGTCCTCTCGGGTTACGGCACCCTCGAACATGCCAGCGCGCTCGTTGCGAACGCGTGTGGCTTCACTCTGGCACCACCGTTGCCGTTGTAACGCCCGGCCGAGCGATCGGCACGCCATACCTGCCGTTCGGCGCTCGCAAAACGGTCCCGGAGCGGGCAATCTGTGCGGGTGGCGCCAACTGACTTTGCAGCCAACTACGTGCTCGTTCATGGCGGATGGAGCGGAGCGCATGGCTTCCGTCACGTTCGCCGGGCTCTGCAATCACAGGGTCATAACGTCTTCACGCCGAGCCTCACAGGTATCGGCGAACGCGCGCACCTCCTCAGTCCGCAGATCGACTTGACGACGCACGTTCAGGATGTGGTCAACGTCGTGCTCTACGAGGACCTTCGTGAGGTGGTGTTGGTCGGCTTTTCGTACGGTGGAGCAGTTGTCACCGGCACCCTCGACTACATCGGTTCGCGGATTCGCGAACTCGTGTACCTCGATGCGTTCGTTCCCGGGCCCGGCGACACCGTCGTGGGTCTTGCCGGCCACGAGACCGTTCCCGCGATCGGACCGGGAGCCGCCTGGCTTGCACCACCGCCCCCACGCGACTTCGACGATCCTGAAGAAGCCGAATGGCAGAACCGGCGCAGAGGCGACCACCCAGTGCGTTGCTTCACCGAACCCGTTCGACTGTCGGTCCCGCTGGAGGATCACGAATTTGGGCTCACCTACATCAAGGCGACCGCCGACAGCCCCGACGCGCCGGGCGGGAAAGCCTTCTGGGAGGCGGCCGCGCGAGCACGTACATCTGATCGATGGCGCTACCACGAGATCGAAACGACCCACATGGTCGCGAGCAATCAGCCGGCCCAACTCGCCGACATCCTGCTCGAGCTCGCCTGATCGCCGGGCATTCCCCATCTGCCGATCGGCGCCGGCACGCAGATGAGCAGCCCAAAGGCGTGTCAGCGGTACAGCGAGTCGTCGTTGTCGCGAGCGAATGAGGGGGACGCGATCCGGTAGGCGAGCGCGCCTAACGGACCGAGCACGACGACAACAACCAAGCACGCGATCCACCACTCGCGCTGAGCGCCGGGACCCGCGCGTAGGAGGTCGATGATCGCCGACAGCCAGAACACAATGGAGAGCGCGACCAACGCGAAGACCACGCCGATGAATCCGAATCGTGGAGAGGCGACCGTGATCGCTGCGATCGCGACCGCCGTCAAGATCGACGCCCACCGCATCATCGATTCACCCTCCCGCTCGGGTTGTTCCCAGCGTAACTCTCTCCCCGCTGAGCTGCGCCATGTCTGCCGATCTACTCGGCGACTCTGGGTACGCAACCCGACGCTGGGGTGAGCCGGCCCGTCGCCGTCCCTTCGGGGCTCTGGTACCAACGCCGAGCTCGGGCAGAACGCTCCCCGCGATTGCCCCAGGCCGCGACGGACGCGAGGCTGCTGTTCTCTGCGAGAGATCACCTCTCGCGTTGGCGGGAAGGTGGCTCGAATGTTCGGGAGGCACGCGCGTCCAGACGCGGAAGCAGTCGAGCGGCAGGCTGGTGCCGGCCGGCGGAATCGGCGCGAGCGGAGAGGTTGGGGGCCGTTCAGTGGCGGCCAATTGACTGTCATCATCGTCACGTTGGCGGTGTTGATGTTGTTCCCCGTGGGTGCGTGGGCGTTGTCGTTCACGAACGTCGCGATTATCGATCCCGGCGGCGTCAACCGCGCGAAGGTGAACGGCTTCGGACAACTCTCGGTCACTGCCACGGGATCGGTGACCGCGACCCAAACACCACCGAACGCGAGCTACTCCAATGTCGCCACAGCGCTCCAGGCAGGTGGTTGCCACCCGGTGACGCCGACGGTACCGGCAGGGAAGGCACTCGTCGTGACGTCCATCACGGTGGAAGTAGCGAGCGTGACCACCGGACCCGTCGGCGTCGTCGCAGGATCGGCAACCGCTGCCTGCGGGTCCCTGAAGGAAGCCAACCAAATCGGGGTTGCCGGCGCGGGCATGACTCAGATCATGTCGTTCCCGTCGGGCTATCCCGTGAACCCCGGCCGGGTGATCGGCGTCATAATCGACAGCACCTCTGGGGACGCTTTCACCGTCGTCACGGTGAACGGATACCTCGTCTCATCGACCCTCTGCACCGTGACCGGTCCACCGATCGGCTGCAACTAGACCTCGACCAACCGTTTCGCCGCGGCGCGGGGGATGGCGTCTGCGCGACATTCATGTGTTCAATGGTGAGATCGCGTCCGGGCGTTGTGGGATCTTGTTCGTTGACGCGATGAGCCCGACGTCGAGGGCAACTCGTACGAGCTCGGCCCGGGTGTGAGCGTGGAGCTTGCGTTGGATTGTGGGCTCGATGCTTCTCGATCGTTCGAACGCCATAGGCCAGGCGGCGTCCGATCTCTACGTTGGTGTATCCGAGTGCAATATCGCGGAGCACTTCGGTCTCCTTGGGAGTGAGGTCACCGAGGGTGTCGTCGGTGCAAGCGGGGTGCCGGTCGGTGGCGAGTGTGATGCCTATCGCCGAGTCGAGGTACTGATCGCCGCGCGCGACGGCGCGTACCGCCTGCACAACCTCGGAGGCAGACGCCGACTTGGAGATGTATCCGTCGCCGCCGGCCGCGATGACGGTGGAAACGGCAGCGACATCGACGGTATGTGCGAGGACAAGGATCCGCGCGTCCGGGAATCGGGCTTTGAGCTTCATGATGCATTCGAAGTCGGGCGCGTCGCACGAGACGAGCCCGAGGAGGATGACGCGAGGCTCGACGGCC
>DATCCI010000617.1:0-3379 GCA_036511415.1 Acidimicrobiia bacterium | reverse complement strand
GAGCGTTCCTGGATGAACCGCTGCGGCGCAGAGATCGAGCAGGTCCCGACGCAGAGCACCTTGTCCGCCGCGAGCTCGGCCGAGAAGCTCTGAGCCTGGGTCGGACCGCCGATGACCGCGAACACGTGCAGCTGTTGGGCGGCCTTGTCGGCGTCGGCCTTGGCCGCGACCTCGTCGTCGGACGCGCCCGATCCCTGGATCTTCACCAGCTGGATCTTGCGACCCCAGAGCTGATACTGGCTCTCGAAGAGTTGGACGTAGCTCTTGATCGTGGCCTCGACCTTCGCGGGCGTGTCGTACGCGCCGGTCGCCTTCAGCAGCCCGTCCGATACCGGATCGGGCTTCGCGAGGTAGTAGCCGATGCGGATCGTGTCGGCCGTGACTGCGGGCGCCTCGGTCGCACCGCCGTTGGTGCCGTCGTACTTGGGCACACACGGAGCGGGGGACAGGATGGGCATCGCGACGCGACCCGTTGCGGGGTCGCAATGGTCCTGCCACGTGTACTTCGCGACCGTGCCCGCCTTCTGCGCGGCCTGGTACTGGATCGGGACGTCGCTCGCGGGAGTAGCCGCACCGCCCGGCGTGACCGCCGTCTTCTTGTTGCTCTTGCCGTTCACCGCCAGGGCGATAGCGACGATCGCGATCACCACGACGATCGCGATGAACGGTGCGTAGCGCACGAGAGGTGATCGCCTCTTGCGCGGTGTGGTGGGCTGCATTCGTTTCCCCCTGTAATCGTCGAGCGGTTCGTTCAGATCTAGGTGCTGGTTCCACTGCGGGCAATCGCCGTACCGGCGGTGCCGAGATACGACTGCACGACCCGGTCGTCGTGCACGACTTCGTCGGGCGGACCTTCCGCGACGACCTCGCCGAGATCGAGCGCCACGACCCGGTCGGCGATGCCGAGCAGGAGTGGCACGTCGTGCTCGATCACGAGCAGCGTGGCGCCGGTGCGTTCGCGGATGCGGAGCAGCAACGGTCCGAGCGCCTCGGCTTCGCGTTGTGCGATGCCCGACGACGGTTCGTCGAGCAACAAGACCGAGGGGCCGTGCGCGAGGGTGCAGGCGAGGTCGACGATGCGGCGGCTGCCGGTCGAGAGCTCGCGCACGAGCTTGTCGCGGAAGTCGGTGATGCCCAGCATCTCGAGGAGCTCCTCGGCGCGCGCGTCGACCTCGTCCTCGGCGTCGAGCACCCACGGCAGGTGGAGCGCGGCCGCGACGGGATCTCGTACGTCGAGGTGACGCTCGAACGACAACGCGATCGTCTCGCGCACACTCAGCGAGCCGAACAAGCGCCCGTCTTGGAACGAGCGGCCGAGACCGAGGCGGGCGCGCACCGCGGCCGACGAATGTGTGATGTCGCGGCGATCGTGCCCCTCGCCGAACCAGATGGCGCCCTCGTCGGCGGGAAGGAACCCGGAGATGAGGTCGAACAACGTCGTCTTGCCGGCGCCGTTCGGGCCGATGAAGCCGAGGATCTCGCCGGCGCGCACCGAGAGCGAGACGTCGCTCAGGGCCGCGAGCCCGCCGAACCGCTTCGACACGCCGTCCAGCTCGAGACGGGTCGCGGTGGCGGCCAGGGTCGTCGCCGCGGCGTGCTCGGCCTTGGCGCCGTTCGTCGGCGCGGCGTTGATCGACGGCGACGCGGGCACCGTCGCCGGCACCGCGGCCGGTTCCCCGTCGTTCATCGCGGTCGCCGCGCCTTCGAGGAACACCGACCGCAGCACGTCGGGCCGTTCGAGCAGCTCCGCGGTCGGGCCGTGGAAGCGGATCTCGCCCTTTTCCATGAAGAACGCCGTCTCCGCGATCGTGAGCGCGAGGTTGACCGACTGCTCGACGAGCACGATCGTGGTTCCCTGCGCGGCGAGGTCGCGCACCAACGGGAGCAACTGCTCGACGATCGCCGGCGCGAGCCCGAGGGAGAGCTCGTCGATCATCAACAGGCGCGGCTGCTCGATGAACGCCATGCCGAGCGCGAGCATCTGTTGCTGGCCACCCGAGAGGTTCCCGGCCGGTTCGGGGAGCCGGTCGCGCAGGATCGGGAACAGCTCGAGCACGTGTTGGGTCGCGAGCTCGACGCGCTTGCGATCCTTGCGGTGCACCCAACCCGCGAGGCGGAGGTGCTCGGCGACCGTCAGCGTCGGGAACACCCCGGCGCCGCCGGGCACGACGATCACGCCCCGCTCCGCGACTTCGTTCGGTGGGGCGTAGGTCATGTCGCGACCGTCGAACACCACGGCGCCGTTCGTCGCTTCGACCAGTCCCGAGATCGCTTTGATGAGCGTCGACTTGCCCGCGCCGTTGGTTCCGAGCAGCGCGACGATCTCGCCCTCGTCGACCTCGAAGTCGACGCCGAACAGCACCTGCACGTTGTCGTAGTGCACGTCGAGGTTGCGCACGACGAGGAGCTTCACGAGTCCCTGGCTGCGCTTGAGCCTGACCTCGGCCTGCGCCGCGGTCGAGGTCCAGACCCGGCTGATGTCGGACTTCACGAACAGCGACGCCGTCGACAGGATCCACGCGCCGATGAGGAACACCGGCACCATGATCAGCAGGCCGGACCGGATGCCGTAGGTGTCGGCGATCCCGCCCACGATGTACAGCACGATCAGACCCGGCAGGATGAACAGCGACGCCATCGAGAACCCGAGCGCGCGGACTTTGGGCGGGATCGTGAGCGACAGCGTCGCGAAGATCCCCGGGACCAGCAGGGCGGACACGCCGGTGATCACGACGTGCATCAGGATCGCGAACCAGAGCGTGGGCGCGAGCGCGAACCCGATCCACGCGCCGGCGATCACCACGCCGAGCACCGAGAGCATGCGCAGGCCGATGCCCGGGTCGCGCAGCATCAATCGAGAGGCGAGTGGGATGCCGAGCGCGATGCCCACGAACTGCGCGGGTTCGGCCAGCGACGAGACGAGACCACGCGAGGCCTCGTTGAGATGGAACACCTGCTCGTAGTACAGCGACGTGAGCGTGAGCAGTCCGATGATCGACGCCGCGAGGAACGGCAGCGAGTACCAGATGCGACGCAGGGTCTGGACCTGCCACAGGATCCGCACCGACTCCGCGAACGACGGTGGGATCTCGTCGGTGCCGACGACGTCCGCTGCCGCGCCCGCCGCGGCCCGCTCGAAGTGTCCGCGCCCCGGCTCGGTGACACGCAAACCGAGATAGGCGAACACGAGGGTCGGCACCACGAATACGTAGAACGGTGTGCGCCAACCGAAGAGCTGCGCGAGCACGCCGCCGAGCAGCGGGCCGGCGATGGCGCCGACGGCGATTCCCATCCGGTGGAAGCCGAATACCTCGGCCCGGACCTCGGGGGGATACATGTCGGGGATGAGCGAGCTGTGCGTCGGCGTGACGACGGCTCG
>DATCCI010000616.1:0-2144 GCA_036511415.1 Acidimicrobiia bacterium | reverse complement strand
ACCCGCTCGTCGAAGTCGATCGTGGCCGTGACCGGGCTGCGATGCGCGGCGTCCTTCACGAACGGTGTCGCGTACCGGTGGCCGTCAGCCCAGCCGTAGACGATCTCCGCCGACCGGTCGCAGCGGCCGGCCGCGAAGTCGAGCCCGCCGTTGTCGAGCATCCATGCGAGTTGCTGTTCGAGGAGGAACAGGGTCGCGAGCGCAGGTGTGTTGTACGTCTGGTCGAGGCGCGAGTTCTCGACCGCGATCGACAGGTCGAGGGTCGCGGGCATCGGGCGCGTGCCCTTGATGCGTTCGATGCGCTCGATCGCCGCGGGGGAGCACAGCGCGAGCCAGAGGCCGCCCTCGCTCGCGAAGCACTTCTGCGGCGCGAAGTAGTAGACGTCGAACGCGTGGGGGTCGACGCGCGTTCCGCCGGCAGCAGACGTGCCGTCGACGACGACGAGCGCGTCGCCACGCGGCCGGTGCAGATCGACCGTTACTCCCGTCGACGTCTCGTTGTGCGGATAGGCGTAGATGTCGCCGTCGACCGGATCGGGGCGGATCGGTGTCTCACCGGGTGCCGTCTCGCAGACCTGCGGATCGTCGAGGTGGGGCGCGGCCCGGGTGACCTGCGCGAACTTCGACGAGAACTCGCCGATCACGAGGTGGGTGCTCCGGCGCTCGACGAGCCCGAACGCCGCCGCGTCCCAGAACAGCGTCGAGCCTCCGACGCCGAGCACAACCTCATAGCCCTCCGGGAGCGAGAACAGCTCGCGCAGCCCCGTGCGGATCCGGGCGACGACCGACCGCACCCCGTCGCGCCGGTGGCTCGTGCCGAGGTATCCGTGCGCCACCGCGGCGAGCCCGGCCACGGCCTCGTCGCGCACCTTCGAGGGTCCGGATCCGAACCGTCCGTCACCCGGCAGCAGCGAACGGGGAAGGGTCAGGTCGGCGGGTGTCATCCCCCAACTCTACGGTCACGCCAGCGCGAGGACCTCGTCGAATCCCGCGCGCAGACAGCCGAGCAGGACCTCCTGATCGGGCACCGCGGCGGTGTCGATCACGACGCCGATACAACACGTGTCACAGTGCGATATCAGCGCGACGTTGAATGCCGCGCCCGCCGGCGGGGCGAATGCATAGAGCCGCTCGACCCGCGCGCCGCCGACGTACACGGGTACCGGCGCGCCGGGGATGTTGGACGTCACGAAGTCGCAGCACTTGAGCATGCCCCCGAACAACGCGGTCGTGGTCGCGGTCGGCAGGCGGTTGAGGATCCCGGCGAGCATGCTCGTCATCTGGAGCGCGGGTTCGGCCCGCCACTCGCGGACGAGCGCGCCCAGCGCGGCGATGCGCTCCCGAGGATCGTCGATTGCCGTCGGTACCGGGAACCGGGCGGGCGCGAAACGGTTCCCGCCCGCGTCGTCGTCACCCTGGCGCAGGTTGATCGGCAGCGTCATGCGGAGCTCGATGGGCGCCGCGCCGTGCCGCTCGTGGTAACGGCGCACGCCGCCGACGACCGCGGCGACGAACACGTCGTTGAGGCTCGCGTCGCCGGCCTTGGCGACCCGGCGCATCTCGTCGAGGGGAACGTCGAACGCCTCGAGGCGGCGCCCGAGCCCGCGCCGAAGCATGATCGGCGACATGGGGCTCGTCGCGGGCGCGAGGGCACGCGCGATCGAGCGGGTCGTTCGCAAGACCTCTCTCGCCGACCCGATCGGGCTACGCAGCGCGCTCTCCGCCGCGTGCGCGACACCGGCCGGTATTCGCCGCGCGATCCCGAGCGCGCGGCGCCGGTTGTGCGCGAGCGAGTGTCGCATCACGTCGAGCATCCGCGCGTTGTCGGGCGCGAGCGCGGCCGGAACGTCGTCGTTCGACGGTTCGGCGGCGTCGGGAACGAGGTCGACGAAATGGGCGAGCAGTTGCATACCGCCGACGCCGTCCGTAACCGAGTGGTGCACCTTCATGGCGAACGCGGCGCCTTCGCCGTCGGGGCCTTCGAGCCCTTCGAAGAGGGTGAACTCCCAGAGCGGGCGCGCGCGATCGAAGCTCGCAGTCGCGATCGGCTGCAGCGCGTCGAGCAACGCGCGCATGGTCCCGGGCCCCGCCAGGCGGACGCGTCGCAGGTGGAAGTCGAGATCGAAAGTCGGCTCCGCGGTCCA
>DATCCI010000615.1:0-3330 GCA_036511415.1 Acidimicrobiia bacterium | reverse complement strand
GTGATCGAGCCGTTCCGCGAGCTTCGCCTCATCTGTGATGCCGACGACCACGGCATCGGCTTCGACCTCGTGTACCGGTCGGAGTACGGGCCGATCTCCGAGCCGCAACACATTCGCCGCCAGGGCGATCGCATCCTGCTCGACGCGTCGCGCTTCGCGGGCATCGGCACCTGGGAAGGCGAGCTACGGGTCAACGGCGACACCATCCGCGTGACACCCGATCGTTACACCGCGACCCGCGATCGCTCGTGGGGCATCCGACCGGTCGGTGAAGCGGAGCCGCCGGGCCGGCCCAACGACTTCACGGGCATGTGGTGGTGCTGGATCCCGTTGCGCTTCGACGATTTCGGTCTGCACGTGATCCTCGAAGAAGACCGGGACGGCCTGCGCAACACGAACTTCGCAGTGCGCGTCTTCCCCGCCGCGTCGGGGCGCCCGCCCGAGCAGCTCGGTTGGCCGTTGCCCGAGATCCGCTACCGATCGGGCACGCGTCATCCTCTCGGCGCGTCGATCGAGCTGACGAATCGCGACGGAAAGAAGTCGACGCTCGAGATCGAGCCGCTGATCGGCATCCCGCTCAACGTCGGCTGTGGCTACGGCGCCGACCCGGACTGGACCCACGGCGTCTGGAAGGGCGACGGCTGGGTCGAGGGATCGACGTACGACTACAACGACCCCGCCGTCACCGGCCGGGCCGCATTCTCGTTGTGGGATCACGTGGCCCGGGCCACGTTCGAGGACCACGAGGGCTACGGCATCTTCGAGCACGGCTGCATCGGCGCGCACGCACCCTCCGGCTTCGACGACTTGATGTCCGTAGCGCGTTAAGCATTGGTCGACTCGCGCTCCGCCTCCCTCCGGTCGGCTCCGCTGTCGTCTCCTGTCAGTGAGGCACGAGGCCGCCGTCTACCAGGAGCACCTGGCCGGTCATGAAGCTCGCCGCGTCGGACGCAAGGTAGAGCACCGGCCCGACCATCTCGTCGGGATGCGCGGCCCGACGCATGAAGCTCGCGTTCGCCATCGATCTCTGGGCATCCGGGGTGTTCGCGCGCACCATGTCGGTGTCGACGGTGCCGGGCGCGAGCGCGTTCACGCGTATCCCCCGTGGGGCGAAGTCGGCCGCCATCGACCGCGTGAACGACATCAACGCCGCCTTTGCCGCGCTGTACATCGCGACGTTGGCGGAGAACAGGAACGCGCCCGCCGAGATCACATTGACGATCGCCGCGTGCTCGCTGCGTTCGAGATACGGGAGGGCCGCCTGCACGAGGAACACCGGGCCGCGCAGGTTCACGTCGAACGACTTCTGCCAGGCCTCGGCCGTGAACTCGCCCAACGGCTGCGTGAGCGCGTTGGCCGCATTGTTGACGATGACGTCGACCGAACCGAAGCGATCGACCGTGCTGTCGACGAGCCCGGCGATCGCGTCGAGGTCGCCCATGTGCGACGGTACCGCAAGCGCGTCGCCGCCCCGCCGGCCGCCGAGATCGCGCAGGTGCGCCTCGGTCTCGCGGCAGGCCGCCGCCTTACGGCTGCCCACGACGACACGCGCGCCGCCGCATACGAACCCTTCGGCGATCGCCCGGCCGATGCCCCGCGTGCCGCCGGTCACGATGACGACACGGTCGCGCACGTCGAACAGGTTCTCGAAGGTCGCCTCGTCCATCGTGTCGACCCTAACTCGGCGCGGCTCGCGCAGTCGCGGGTCGAAGCTCAGGCCGAGGGCAGGGATGTGACGATACTGGTGTAATGGAACTACGTCCGACCCCCGCGAGCTGGCGCGTGGCGCTGGTCACCGCCATCGGCGCGCTGGCCGTGGCGCTCGGCGCGGGCGTGACCGCGGCCGCGGTCGGTGGCGCCGGCGCGATCGTCGCGGCGGTCGTAGTGATCGGCGCTGCGCTCGCCACCTTCCTTCCTGCGGTCGGGGCCCTGTCGGCCTCGATCGAGACCGACGACCGAGGAATCGCGATCCACCGGTTCGGCCGAACCGCGCGATTCGCGTGGGCCGACGTGATCGACGTCGGGCTCGTCGAGCGCGGCGCAAGGGTGCCGGACGGAACCGAGTACCACTGGTTCGTGCCGAGTCGCTCGACCCACATCGTGGCCGTTCCCTGCCTCGAGCTCCCGAACGGCCGCGTCCGCGAGCTCGCGGCCCTCGCCGCACCGGCCGACGGTCCGAGAGCTGCCGCCGCGCGCGAGCACGTCGAAACGCTGGCTCGCCTGCTCGTGCACGCCCGAGATACAAACCCTCCGAGGTCGCTCAGCCAACCCGCGTGAGCACGCGTGGACCGATCGTCACCTATCCACGCGACCACACGCGCGCGAAGAGCAAGGCGATCGCGAGCGCGACCGTCGCGATCGACATCCATCGCAGCGCGCGCTCGATCGGTTCGAGGAGGAGTTGCTCGCCGATCGCCTGCACACTGCCGTCGTTCATCGTTATCGTTCCTTCGACGTGCGCGGCGCGCCGGCGAACCAGGCGCGCCTGTGTGCTCAGGAATCGCTGCGCCAAGGACAGCGCCGATGCCCCTACCGCGGCGACCACTGCCGTGACGTCGAGGCGGCCCGCTTGGACGAAGTAGGCGGTCAGCACCGGGAAGGCGCCCCACGCGGCGGCGAAACCGATGTCGGAGTGCAGCGTCCCGCCGAAGAGCTCGACGTTGTATCCCACCACGAGCACCGGCCCCAGCGCCATGAACGCGAGGAGGCCCACTCCCGTCCGTCCGACGCCGACCGCGCCGAGGGCCAGAGCACCGCCGAGCGAGAGCGCGGCGACGCCCACGAGCGCCGAGCTCGGGATGCCGGTACGTAGCGGCCGACCGTGCCACTCGTCGAGCGCATGGGCGGCGACGCCGACGGCGAGGAAGAACGCGATCAACGTGGCGGTGAGACGTCCGCCGTCGGTCGTGGGCGCGAGGGTGGCACCGATCACCACGTACGAGAGATGCCAGGCGGTGTACGGCGGGTGAAGGATCGTCCACCAGTCGCGAAGCCCACCGGGGCGCGCCGCGTAGTAGGCCGGGCGCGCGTTCGTCATCGAGCAGGCTTCCGCGCCCACATCACGAGACCGCCGCCGAGGCTCATGGAACGCACCATCACGTCCGCGAGGCCGGCTTCCTCCCACGCGTGCACTGTCCAGCTCACGGGATATCGCCGGTAGTGGCCGGAGATGTTCGGACCGAGGAACCGTCCGACCCCGTACCAATCGCGGCCCCCGGTGAGGTAACCCGCGGCCGGGAGCACCAGCCGGGTGTAGCCCCACCACCACGCTCGCCAGAACGGATTGGGAGGAACCGCGAACTCGAGGCTCGCTATGGATCCGCCGGGCTT
>DATCCI010000614.1:0-2855 GCA_036511415.1 Acidimicrobiia bacterium | reverse complement strand
TCGACCGTTTTCAGGTTGATACGTCCGCCATGATCATCCGATTGTTCGAACGGCTGGGATGGGCGACCCGGGTTCGTTGGCCGGATCCTGCCCGACTCGATGCCCGTCGCGTCGCCACGGTGTCAGACCTTCGCGGCGCCGGCCCCTCGTCCTGACCGCGTCGAAGAGCACGCCGAACGACCGCCGAACCGGCCGTCGAATTCCCGCCGACCATGGACGCCGCCGATCTCCGCGGGCTCGCGTCCGGCTTGCAAGCCGACCACGAGAACGGTGACAGCCCGGGAGGGCGGCTCTGCCGGGCCTGCGTCGACCTGATCGCGGTCGGTGGTGCGGGGATCATGTTGATGGATGAGGAAGGGAACGGAACCCCGTTCGGGGTCTCCGACCCCGTCACCCGGGTTGTCGAGGACCTGCAGTTCACGCTCGGCGAGGGTCCGGGAATCGATGCCCATGCCCTCGACCGCGCGGTCCTCGGACCGCAGCTCGGGGACCGGTCCGCAGTTCACTGGCCGGCCTTCGCGCCCGCGGCGGTCCACGCCGGGGTTCGGGCCGCGTTCGGCTTCCCGCTGCACATCGGGGCCATCCGGCTCGGGGCGCTCGATCTTTACCAACATCGGCCCGGAGCGCTGGACCACACCCAGATGGCCGACGCGGTCACGATGGCCGACTTCATCACCCGGGCCGTGATCGCGATGCAGGCCAACGCCGATCCGGGCGAGCTCGTCGCCGAGATGGACAATCCACGCGACCTGCGAACACAGGTCCATCAGGCATCAGGGATGACCTCCGAGCTCCTCGGGCTCAGCATCGGGGACGCCCTCGTCCGCCTCCGCGCCTACGCCTACGCTGAGGGTCGCCCTATCGATGAGGTGGCACGAGATGTGGTCACTCGCCGGCTCCGACTCCCTTGAACCCCGGTCGGTCGAGGTCGCCTCGGCGATGACGGAGCGACGAAGCGCGGCCCCAGGGGTTAGGCAGAGAGGAACGTGCCCGTGACGCAACGTGAATCGCTTCTGGCTCGGACCTTCGTCGATGTGGCCGACACGCTCGTCGCCGACTTCGACGTCGTCGACTTCCTCACCGTGCTGACAGCCCGCTGCATCGAGCTCTTCCACCTGTCCGAAGCCGGGCTGCTCCTGGCCGACCCGCCACGAGGCCTACGCGTCGCCGCCTCGTCCAGTCACGAGATGCAGGTGCTCGAGCTGTTCGAGATCCAGCACGACGACGGCCCCAGCCTGGAGTGCTATCGCAGCGGCGCACCCGTTCACTGCGAGGACCTGCAAACCGCCACGGACCGGTGGCCTCGGTTCACACCGGAAGCCCTCGCCTCGGGCTGGGCGTCCGTCGACGCGCTGCCGATGCATCTCCGGGGTGAGGTGATCGGCTCGCTGAACCTGCTCCGAGCCGAGCCGGGGGCACTCCCACCCACCGATCTGGTTGCCGCGCAGGCCCTCGCCGACGTCGCGACGATCGGCATCCTCCAACATCGTGCGGCGGAGTTGCACCGGTTGCTTGGGGAGCAGTTGCAGTACGCGCTCAACAGCAGGGTGGCGGTCGAGCAAGCCAAAGGTGCGCTTGCCGAGCATGCTGGCCTCAACATGGATGGCGCGTTCGTGGCGCTGCGCAAGTACGCGCGAGACCGCAACCAGCGTCTCGTCGATGTCGCTCACGCCATCGTCGAGCGCAAGCTTCCCGTAGACCAGATCGCTGGATAGGCGCGCTGGCGCCGCACGTCGCTAGCGGTTGATCGCCTCGGCGGGCGGACCGCGGGTGCGGGACCCACGCTGACCGGAGGCGGTGGGCATCGTCCCGGGCTCGTCATCGGCTCGTCGGAGCTGCACGAAGTGCAGGTAGATGAGGAAACTCACAACCGCGGCCCAGAAGCACCACAGCGACGTGAGGCCCTCGGATTGAACAACGACGAGCACCGCGACCGCGGCGAGGTTAGCGATGCCGAACCAGACGATCTGTCGCGAGCTGGAGAGCAGGAAGCTTCCGCACGTCGCGACGATGTACAGCACGGTGACGAAGTCCCCGATGTTGCCGACACCCCGGTAGTCGATGCTGTGACCGACGATCTGCGCCGTGATCGGATGATCCACGACGACCCAGAGCAGGTACGCCCCAACCGCGGTACCCAAGACCGACAGCGGGAGCATCAGCTGCCGTCGGAGGCGGCGTGGCTCGACGAGCAGGATCGCGATCGGAACGATCGCGGGTAGGAGCGCCCACGCATACGAGAGGTAGGCGAAGAGCGCGATCCGGCCGACGGACCTCGGGATCGACCCGCCGAGTCCCAGCCACACGAAGCCATCCGCGAACTCATGACAGGCGAACGCCAACGGGAGCGCCGCGAGCAGCAACTCGCGTTTGTGGCCGACCTTGGTGAGGGTCACGATCCCGATCGTGCCGACGACGGCCGCGCTGGTGAAGTCGGCTTCGGACGAGAAGCACATCCGCAGCCCCGCTCGGTGACCGAATGCCGCGGCCGGCGGAGCCGGTCCTGATTCTCGAAACCCAAGAGGTTGTAGCCCGACTCACCCTCGGGGTACACGCCGAAATGTGGTGCGGTGATGTGGTTCGGGCCAGGTATGACTATCGCCATGGCCGACACGTATTCCCACGGGCACCACGAGTCGGTGCTGCGGAGTCATGTGTGGCGGACGGTCGCGAACTCGGCGGGGTACCTGGCGCCATCGCTGAGACCTGGCCTCGACCTCTTGGATGTCGGGTGCGGACCGGGGACGATCACGCTGGATCTCGCGCGACGGTTGCATCCCGGCCGCGTCGTTGGCATTGACGCTTCGAGCGAAGTGATCGCTGAGGCCAGCGAACTCCGGGACGCCGCCGGTCCC
>DATCCI010000613.1:0-9873 GCA_036511415.1 Acidimicrobiia bacterium | reverse complement strand
TTCTCCTCGGCCGAGAGACTCTCGGCTCGGCTCTGCACGCGCTTCGGGTCGGGATCGTCGGGCACGGCATCTGGTCTACCCGTTTGCGGCAGAACCGAAGCACATGCGCGACCAAGACCTCGTCCCTCGTGACCGGACGCAGCCGGTACATTTCCAACGGACGGCGGGCGGACGGCCAAACGAGTGTGCCCAACGAGTGTGCCAAACGAGTGTGCCAAACGAGTGTGAGAGCCGAAATCGATGGAAGCTCAAGAGTGGTACTGGTGCCTCGAACACAAGGTTGCCGAGCCCGCAGACGGCGGATGCCCTCCCGATCGGCGTCTCGGTCCGTACCCCACGCGCGAAGCGGCCGAGCACTGGAAACAGACCGTCGACGCGCGTAACGAGGCGTGGGATGCCGCCGACGCGTCCTGGAAGGGCGAGGACTGAGCGGCGAGTGACCGCGCCATCTTCGGGTCCGCTCGACAACACCTTCAAGGTCGCGGTGACGCTCAAGGGAATCGACGGCGCGCTCGAGATCGTCGGCGGCGCCGTACTGCTGTTCGTCCGCCCGCACGCGATCGACTGGCTCGCCCGCACGCTGACTCAGCACGAGCTGTCGCAGGACCCGCACGACTTCATTGCCCGCCACATCCTGCATTCGGCCGGGCAGCTCACGCACGGGAGCAAGACCTTCGCGGCGCTCTACCTGTTGAGCCACGGCCTCGCCAAGGTCGTCCTCGTCGTCGCCGTGTTGCGGAACCACCTGTGGGCCTACCCGTGGATGATCGCGCTGCTGGGCGCGTTCATCGCCTATCAGCTCTACCGGCTCGCCGAACACCTGACCATCGGTCTCACCCTGCTCACGATCTTCGACGCGTTCGTCGTCTGGCTGACCTGGCGCGAGTACGGACAAAAGCGTCGCGCCGCGCCCGACGCCGCGGTCAACGCGTGATGAGTCCTCCGTCGACGACGAGTGAATCGCCGTTGACATAGCTCGCTTCGTCGGAGCACAACCAGACGACCGCTTGGGCGATCTCGAGCGGCGTCGCCATGCGCTTCATCGGGAGCCGCCGCAACATCTTCTCGCCGCCGTCGGGCATCGCGTCGAGGTACGCGCGCATCGGCGCGGTCTCGGTCTGACCCGGCAACACTGCGTTCACCCGGATCCCGGCGGCCGCGAACTCCTGCGCCGCCTGCTTGGTGAGGCCCAGCACACCGTGCTTGGCCGCGGTGTACTGCGGCTGACCGGGAGCGGGCACGACGCCCGCGCCCGACGACATGTTCACGATTGCGCCGCCGCGCCCTTGCGCCACCATCTGGCGCAGCTCGTGTTGCATGCAGAAGAACACGCCGCTCAAGTTCACTTCGATGGTCCGGTGCCAGTCGTCGTAGGTGTGCTCGACGAAGGGCTTCGGCTGCGGAGCGATACCGGCGATGTTGCACGCCCAGTCGAGCGCACCGAAACGCTCGACCGCGAACGCGACCATCGCCTCGACCGACGCGGCGTCGGCGACGTCGACCCGTACGACGGCCGCCGTCGAGATCTCCGCGGCGGTCGCCCGTGCGGCGTCCTCGTCGATGTCGGCAACCACGACCTGGGCGCCACGCGCCGCGAGCAGCCGCGCGGTCGCCTGCCCGATGCCGCTGCCACCCCCGGTGACCACGGCGACCGTCACGCGCCGAACCCGCGTGCGCGTAGGTACGGACCCGATCGCACGACACGGCCGCTCTCGCGCTGCGGATCACACGAGGCGAGCGCGACGGCGGCGTCGGCCATCGTCTCGACCGGCTCGCACCATTCCGGAGGGAGATCCATCACTGCGGTCGCCCCCTCGGTCGCGACCGCGCGCTCGGGCGCGAGCGCGTTCACCGCGATACCGCTCCCCTGCAGCTCGGTCGCGAACGAGATCGTGAGGCGGTCGAGCGCGGCCTTGCTCGGCGCGTACGTCGACGATCGGGCTTGCTGCGGGCTGTCGAGCCGATCGGTGTCGACGATCGCGCTCGTGATGTTGACGATCCATCCGGCGCCGCGGTCGCGCATCCCGGGAACGACGGCCTTCGTCAGCAGATACGGCGTGATGACGTTGACCTCGTACGCGACGCGGAGGCGCCGTTCCGACGTCTCGTCGATGCTCAGGTAGAAGCACGCGGCCGCGTTGTTGACCAGCACGTCGATCGGGCCGAGCACTTCGGCCGCTTGCACGACGATCGCGCTCCGATCACAGCCGGCGTCCGACAGATCGGCCACGATCGGCACGGCCATTCCCCCGGCGGCGGCGATCGCATCGGCCGTTTCCCGCAACGACCCGGCGAGATGGCCGCCCGACCCCGGTTCGAGGCTGCGGGCGACGATGGCGACCCTTGCCCCCTCGACCGCGAAGCGGTGCGCGATCGCCGCGCCGATCCCGCGAGACGCCCCGGTGACGAGTGCAACCCGTCCGGCAAGTGCATCACCCATGGCTGCTGGACAATAGTGGGGCCATGCTCGACGTGATCATCCGCGGAGGAACGGTCGTTGACGGCACGGGTGCGCCCGGCCGGATCGCCGACGTCGGGATCAACGACGGCCGGATCACGACGATCGGCGACATCGACGACAAGGCGACGCGCACGATCGATGCCGAGGGCAAGGTGGTCGCGCCCGGCTTCGTCGACATCCACACGCACTACGACGCCCAGGTCTTCTGGGACACCACCTTGTCGCCGTCACCGCTGCACGGGGTGACGACGGTGATCGGTGGGAATTGCGGCTTCACGATCGCACCACTCGCTCCGGAGCACGGCGACTACCTGATGCGCATGCTGGCCCGGGTGGAGGGCATGCCGCTCGCGGCGCTCGCCGAGGGAGTGCCGTGGGACTGGCGTAGCTTCGGCGAATATCTCGACCGCATCGACGGCACGCTCGCGCCGAATGCCGGGTTCCTCGTCGGCCACTCGACGATTCGGCGGGTCGCGATGGGAGACCGTGCGACGAAGGGCGCGGCCACGCCGGACGACCTCGACGCGATGCGCACGCTGCTCGCCGCGAGTCTCGCCGCGGGCGGGCTCGGGTTCTCGTCGAGCTGGGCCCGAACGCACAACGACGCGGCCGGCGACATGGTGCCGTCGCGCTACGCGAGCGAGGACGAGATCGTCGCGCTCTGCGGTGTCGTCAAGGATCACCCGGGAACCACGCTCGAGTTCATCCCGTGCGTCGGGATGTTCGAGGACTTCGCGCCCGATCTGCTCACGCGCATGTCGCTTGCCGCGAATCGTCCGGTCAACTGGAACGTCCTGTTCGTCGGCAAGGGCAGCGAGGCGATCACCGAGCACAACCTCGCCGCGTCCGACTACGCGACCGAGCACGGTGCGCGCGTCATCGCGTTGACTATTCCGTTCGCCCCGTCACCGCGTATTTGCTTCGATAGTGGATTCCTCCTCGACACGATCCCCGGTTGGGAGAAGCCGATGGCGCTTCCCCACGCCGAGAAGAAAGCAATGCTCGCCGCGCCCGACGGCCGCAACGTGCTGCGCGAGGCCGCGCTGCAGCCGACGACCGGGTTCAAGGTCTCGAACTGGGACATCTACGTCATCAACGAGACCTTCGCGCCCGAGAACAAGCAGTGGGAGGGCAAGTCGGTCGCCGAGATCGCAAAGGCGCGAGGAGTCGACGGGTTCGACGCGCTGTGCGACATCGTCGTCGCTGACGACCTCATGACCGGCTTCGGCTTCCCGATGCGACCTGACGACGACGAGACGTGGCAGGTCCGCATGAAGGTGTGGCGCGACAACCGCGCGGTCATCGGCGCGAGCGACGCCGGCGCCCACCTCGACTTCCTCGCGACGTTCAACTACTCCACGGTGTTGCTCGGCGGCCCGGTTCGTGAACGCGGTCTGATGCCGATCGAAGAGGCGATCAACCTCCTCACCGACGTACCCGCTCGTCTCTACGGTCTGACCGGCCGCGGCCGGCTCCAGGCGGGCTGGCACGCGGATGTGGTGGTGATCGATCCCGAGACCGTGGGCGCGCAAGAGGTGCGGATGCGCTTCGACCTGCCGACCGGCGCGCCCCGTCTCTACGGGGGCGCGAACGGCATCGACCACGTCCTCGTCAACGGCACCGAGATCGCCGACCACGGTGAGTTCACCGATGCGCGCCCGGGGACCTTGCTGCGGTCGGGTCGCGACACCGAGACGGTCTCGGTACCGGGCGAAAGCACCTGAGCCGAGGGCCCGTGGCGTCGCGCCGGTTCTTCGATCGGTTGCGCCGGCGCGGGCTGCGCGGCGCACCGGGCCGCCCGGCCCTCGATCTCGCGCCCGGTCTCCCCGAGCGCGACGCAAGACGCGTACACGACGTCATCACCGAGCTCCTCTCGCTCCACGACACGATGACGCAGCGTGCCGAGGCCGCCGCGGTCGCCGACGCGTACCTCGCGCTCTCCGACGACGGACGTCACAACTTCCTGCGCATGCTGGCGCAGGACTTCTGGACCGACCACCGCATGGTCGACGACGCGGTCGATGCGCTCGAAAGCACTCGGTCGAAGGACGCCGGGGCCGGAACGGATGCAGACCGGCGCACCGCGGAACGACGCCTCCGCGACGCGCTGGTGCCGCCGGCGGATCGACTGCTGCGACTGTTCACCGGCCTCGAAGACGGTGTGAAGTTTCTCGTCGACCTGCGCGCCGACGTTCTCCGCGTGGCGAGCACCGACACCGCGCTCGGCGACCTCGACCGTGAGCTCAAGGCGCAGCTCGCAACACTGTTCGACGTCGGCTTGCTCACACTCCGGCGCATCACCTGGGAGGCGCCCGCAGCGCTCCTCGAAAAGCTGATCGCGTACGAGGCGGTCCACGCGATCAGCTCGTGGGACGACCTGAAGAACAGGCTGGACTCCGATCGGCGGTGCTACGCGTTCTTCCACCCGGCGATGCCCAACGAGCCGCTCGTCTTCGTCGAGATCGCGCTCACCGTCGGGATGGCCACCGAGCTGCCGCCCCTCCTCGACGCGCGCGCGCCCGACCTCGATCTCGATCGGGCCGACACGGCCGTCTTCTACTCGATCTCCAACTGCCAGCCGGGGCTCGCGGGCGTCAACTTGGGCACGGCGCTCATCAAGCAGGTGGTCGAGGCCCTGAGTCTCCACCTCCCCCGGCTCCGCCGGTTCGTGACGCTCTCGCCGATCCCCGGCTTCCGCTCGTGGGTCGAGCGCGAGCTCGGCACCGACGGCGCCGCCCTGCGCGCCGGCGAGCGCGAGCTGTTACCCGCCGAACCCGGGCGCGTGCTCGCTCGGCTTTCCGACCGCGGTTGGGACGTCGACGAAGCGATCCGGCCCGCGCTGCTCGCGCTCTGCGCGCGCTACCTGACGACGACGACCGAAGGCCGTGCGTCCGATCCGGTCGCGAACTTCCACCTCGCGAACGGCGCGACGGTCGAGCGGGTCAACTGGATGGCAGATTCGTCGCCGACGGGCCGCGCCCGCTCGTTCGGTCTGATGGCGAACTATCTGTACGAGCCCGATCACATCCCGGAACGCGCCGAGGCGTACGCGAGCAGGGGTACGGTGCCCGTGTCCGGCGAAGTGCGCGATCTGATCGCCCAGTAGGTCGGCGAGGAGATCGGAGCAGCCGCGATCTAGGCCTTCCGGCCCAAGAATGCGGCGAGCGCGTCGGCGTTCGTCGCGTTCGTCGGAGCCGGCTGCTCGGCGCCGAAGGGCGACTTCCCGTCGTCGCCTCGGAACGCGGGCTGGATGAACGCGCGCGACCGTTCGAGGAGCCGCGCGGCGAGCTCGGGATCGAGATTGGTCGACTGGCCGGTCGCTCGGGCGAGGTCCCAGCCGTGGGTGAACGCGTCGGTCGTCGCGATCCCGAGGTACACGGCACCTGGCAGTGTGCCGAAAGGAAGTGTGACCATCTTCTCCAGCGCGCCCGGTCGACCGAACGCGTCGACCGCCTGCGCGATGCCGTCGTCGTAGGTCGCGACCATGTCGCCGGCCGTGTAGTCGATCTCCTCGACTGGCGGCGCGACACCGGCGTTCGTCGTCGCCGCGAACCAGAAGCTGGTGCCGATGATGTGGTTGACCAGCTCGCGGACCTGCCACGATTGGCACGGCGTCGGTCGAGACAACGCGTCGGGCGCGACGTTGGCGAGGACGGCTCGGGTGCTGGCGAAGGCGCGCTCGATGTCTGCAGTGCTCATGAGCGGAGAATACGCGTTCGACTCTCGGATGTCCGCTCCGCGCTCGGTCAGCGGGGCGGGCCCGCGTCGACGAAGGCACGGAGCTCGTCCAACCAGCCGGGGAAGTCCCCCATCGACGCCATCCACCAGGTTGCACCGGCGGCCTCGAAATCCGCGACGGACGCAGCCGGAGGAGGCCCGGGATTGACGACCACATCGAAGCCGTCGAGCGAGCCGCGGCGCGCCCGAACGTCGGCGACGATCGAAGCAACGTCATCGGGAGTGACGAACTCGATACCGTTCGCACTCTCCTTGAGCGGCACGACACCGTCCCAGCGAGCGGCGCGCGCGAGTGCGCGCCGAGACGGCAGCATGCAGGCCACCCAGACCGGAGGTCGCGGCCGTTGGACCGGCACCGGCAGGAATCGCACGCGCTCGACCCGGAAGTTGCTGCCGTTGTGCTCGAAGGGCTCACCCGACCACAGTCCCGCCACGACAGTGAGGGCCTCGTCGAGTCGCGCCGCCACCCGGCGCGGGTCGGCGTCCTCGCCGAAGGTCGTGTAATCGACGTCGGGAACCCCGAGCCCGACACCCAGGACGAATCGCCCGCCCGACAATCGGTCGAGTGTCGTCGTCTCGCGCGCGACTTTCTGGGGACGGCGTCGGGCCAGCGGTGTCACACACGTTCCCAGCCGGATGCGCTCCGTCCGCGCCGCGATCGCGCCGAGCGTCACCCAGGGATCGACGATCTCCACGCCCTTGCGGTCCACGACGATGTGATCCCACATGAAGAACGCGTCCCAACCGGCGCGCTCGGCCCCGACCGCGAGCTCGACCAACGCCGCGGGTTCCGCGAACGGCGGCGTGTTGACGGCGAACTTCATCGCACCAGTGTCACCTGCGACTCGTCGTCGCGCCAGCGGATCGCGAGCTAGGTTCGCTCGCGTATGGAAAAGCTCGTGTATCTCGTCTGGGAGCGGCCGTCGATCGATCCCGCCGCGTTGCGCACTCGCTTCCTCGACGACCTTGCGCCACGCCTGCTCGCATTGGAGCCGCACTCGCTCCAGATGGACCTCGACGACGAGCACGCGCAGGTGCCGTCGATGGTGCCGGTACCCGGTGACGAGCTCCCGGTACGGGCGTGCGTGTCGCTCTGGCTCGACTCCCACGACGATCGCGGTGCCTACGAGGAGATCCTCCGTCGAGCCGGCGTGCGGTATGCGGGGTATCTGGTCACCGAATCGATGTTCCGTGAGTACGGCGGGAACGAGCACGCACCCGCACGGGCTTGGCCCGACGGCGCGCGATCGCCGGGTATCACCACATTGACGATCTTCGACAAGCTCGCGGGCGTCGACGACGAGACGTTCTACGGCCACTGGTACGGCCACCAGTCGCCGATGTCGGAGCAGATGCAGCCGCGCGCCCGATACGTGCGCAACGCCGTCGTGCGGGCACTGACGCCGGGTGCGACGCGCTATCGCGCGATCGTCGAAGAGTCGTGGCCGAGCGTCGAGCACGTCACGAACCTGCACACCTTCTTCGGCGCCGTGTCGAACGAGGCGCTCGGCGAGAACATCCGCGTCATGCTCGACAGCACAAAGCTGTTGTACGACCCGGCGACGATGCGCAACTACCCGCTGAGCGAGTACATCCTCAAGAGCTGAAGCTCGCCTGCTCGTACTCGAGCAATCGGGCGTAGTTGGCACGCAGCTCGGCCCGGCGGCCGGGGTCGCACGCCAGGTTCACCAGCTCGTGCGGGTCGTCGTCCAGGTCGTACCACTCGTGCTCCTGATCGACGAAGTCGGCGTCGACGTCGTACAGCTTGTGGCCGGGATCCTTGCCCCACAGACCGGTACCCGGCTTGCCGCCGCCCACCCCGTAATACCGCGCGTACTTGGTCCGGCCGTCGAAATACCCGCGTATCGCGTAGCGAGTGTGGTTGATCTCATCGGTGTGCGCGGTGTCGTGCGCGAACAGCACGTGGTCGCGCACCGTTGCCGACGGGTCGGAGAACACCGGCGCGAGATCGACGCCTCTCAGGGACAACTGCGTCGCCGGATCGACACCGCCGAGCGCGCAGATCGTCGACGCGAGATCGACGTGCGTCGCGAGCGCATCCGACTGCGCGCCGGCCGGGGTCACGCCCGGTACGCGCACGTAGCACGGGACGTGCATGATCTCCTCGTACACGAACGGGCCCTTCGACCGAAGGCCGTGCGAGCCGCACATGTCGCCGTGATCGGAGGTGAAGATCACGATCGTGTCGTCGTACGCGCCGGACTCTTCGAGTGCGCCGAGCACCGTACCGAGCGACTCGTCGGCCATGCGTTGCAGCTGCACGTAGTAGTCGAGGTGCCGGAGCCACGACTTGGTGTCGCCCGGATCGATGTAGCCCCAGAGGCCGTGCTGTTGGTCCCAACGCCATTGGCGTTGTGCGGCGGGCTTGTCGATCAGGTCGTCGGCGAAGTTCGCGGGCAGCGCGTCGCACACCTCGGCGTAGGCGGTGTCGAACACGGGCAGGACGTCGTCTTCCTTCCACTTGGCCCACTCGAGCACCTTGCGCGCGCGCCGCACCTCCTCGGGATGGAGTCGGTCGTAGCCGGGCTGGTCGATCGGGAACCACATCACGTCGTGGGGGTTCACGAGCGCGACCGTGAGGAACCACGGCCGTTGCGGTCTCGCGGCGTTGGTGCGCAACCACGCAGCCGCGTTGGCCGCGATGATCGGATCGAAGTGCACGCCGGTCCCCGCCCAACCCATGAAGTGCCGGTCGTTGCCCTCCCAGTCGGCGAAGCCGTACGCCGCGAGGTCGGGCGACGCGGCCTGCGACAGGTGCCACTTGCCGATGTAGCTCGACCGGTACCCCGCGTCGCGCAGGATCGAGCCGATCGTCGGGACCGCGGGGTCGAGCTCTTTGTGTTCGGGCATGATCACGTTGTCGACGACGCCGTGCTGCGCGAGGTACTGCCCCGTGAAGAGCGAGGCGCGCGACGGCGAGCACGGAGAGCTGTGGGTGTAATGCCTCGTGAGCTCGAGGCCCTCCGAACGCAGACGGTCGCGCCACGGCAGTAGCACGCCGGGCGGCAACCAACCGCGATGACGTTCCTGATCGGAGACCACCAACAGGATGTTCGGTGCCGAGGTGTTGCCGGCGTTCATCACGTGTCACACTGCACGCCATGGAGGGTGATACGCCAGTTCGGGACGACAACGAGAGACCGGCACTCTGGGTCGGTCACGTAGCGCTCCCGACCCACGACGTGATCCGGTCCTTCTCCTTCTACCGCGACCTCGGCTTGCGACCGGTACACGAGCCGCGCTCGGCCGACGGCATCGCGGAGCTCGAGATGCGGGGCGGCACGCACTTCGTCCTCGTGCTCGACGCCGACGCGTCCACCGATGGTCGCGGCGCACCGTTCGATCTCATGGCCGACGACCTCGACGCCCTTCACGACGTGATGGAAGGGCGAGGCGTCGAGCTCTCGTCGATCGCACGCGAAGGCCACGCCAGCTTCACGTTCCGCGACCCCGACGGCTGGATCGTGACGGTCAACGACTCGCACGTCTCCGGCGTGGTCTGAGTATCTAGCTGTAGTTCCCAATGACGTTGTTCAGGCTGGGTCTCCTTGGAGACTGAGGGTGTCTACGCCTTCAGATCCAAGGAGACCCAGTGAAACTGCACGGTAACGCGAGGCTTACGCCCGGTCAGCGTCGCTTGCTCTGTCAACGAG
>DATCCI010000612.1:0-4100 GCA_036511415.1 Acidimicrobiia bacterium | reverse complement strand
ACCCGGCGCAGAACGGCCGGTCGAGACCGAGCGAGAGCATCAGGTAGCCGTTGTCGACGAAGCCGTGCAGTTGCGACGCCTGGGCCGGCGAAATCTCACCCGTCGCGCACCGGGCGTCGATCCGGCCGTGCGCGTCGGGCTGGTCCAGCCACAGGTCGGAATTGAGGTCCACGTTCTCCTGCCCCTGCTCTCGGACGCCGCGCCAAACGATTCGGGCCAAAGATTAGACCGCGGCGATTTCGCGTAGCGACGGGGCGAAAGGTACGAATAGCCGCGAGGTGCAAGGCTTTCGGGGCCCGTTCGCAACGATGGGGCGCGCGCCGCCGCCCTCTTCACCGGCTCTCCGGAGACTCTCAGGCAGTTTGCGGCGCGTCCGCATGTGCTTCTCAGATTCTTTGGACATCATGGTTGTTTGGACATCAGGGTTGTTTGGACATCATGGCCGTGCGGCCGGTCCCGACCTTTTCGAAGGAGCTCTTCATGAGCGGTCCCGACACGACGACGCCGGCTGACGACAACAAGCGCCATGCGGAGCGGTTGGAGGAGGCCCTCTTCGAGGTGAAGCGGGTGATCGTCGGCCAGGACCGGATGGTCGAGCGGGCCATGATCTGCCTGCTCGCCCGGGGCCACTGCCTGATCGAGGGTGTGCCGGGCCTCGCAAAGACGTTGACGGTGTCGACCCTCGCCCGGGTCGTCGGAGGGTCGTTCGTCCGGCTGCAGTTCACGCCCGATCTCGTCCCCGCCGACATCGTGGGCACACGCGTCTGGCGCCCTTCGCGAGAGGACTTCGACATCGAATGGGGACCGGTGTTCGCGAACATGGTTCTCGCGGACGAGATCAACCGGGCGCCCGCGAAGGTTCAATCGGCCCTCCTCGAGGTCATGGCCGAGCGGCACGTGTCGATCGCCGGACAGACGCGGCCGACGCCGACGCCGTTTCTCGTGCTCGCGACGCAGAACCCCATCGAGTCCGAGGGCGTCTACGCACTTCCCGAGGCGCAACGCGATCGATTCCTCATGCAGATCGACGTCGGCCAACCCTCCTACGTGGAAGAGCTCGAGATCGCCCGCCGCATGGGGGTCAGGCCGCCCGAGGCGACGCAGATGTTGACGATCGAGCAGCTCGTCGCCCTCCAGGGCGCGGTCGACGAGATCTTCGTCCATCACGCGGTGCAGGACTACGCGGTCCGGCTCGTGATGGCGACTCGTGACCCGGTCGGTTGGCGCGTTCCCGAGATTGCCGGGCACGTCGGACTGGGCGCGAGTCCCCGGGCGACGCTCGGTCTCCTCGCGGCGGGCCGCGCGCTCGCACTGATGCGCGGCCGGCGCTTCCTCGTGCCCCAGGACGTCGCCGACGTGGCGCCCGAGATCCTGCGACACCGGCTCATCCTCACGTACGACGCGCTCGCCGACGGCGTCACCACCGACGACGTCATCGCCCGCGTGCTGTCGACGATGCCCGTACCGCAGGTGACGCCGCGCCAGGAGAGCGGCTTGCAGGACACCGCATGAACGACGAGAACGACCGCCGCGCCGAGGGCGTGGCACCAGTCGCCCGCAAGGCCGCCGAGCTCCGGCGCCTGGAGCTGCTCGTCACGCGCCGGCTCGACGGTATGTTGCGCGGCGAGTTCCTCGGGATCCAGAGCGGTCCCGGTTCCGAGGTCGCCGGTGCCCGGTCGTACGAGCCCGGTGACGACTCGCGTTGGATCGACTGGAACCTCACCGCACGTTCGATCACGCCGCAGATTCGTACGACCGAGGCCGATCGCGAGCTACAGACGTGGGCGCTGGTCGATCGATCGGCGAGCATGAGCTTCGGGACGGCGGAGCGCGAGAAAGCCGATGTGGCGTTCGCGGCGGCCGCCGCGTTCGGATTCCTCACCGCGCGGCACGGAAATCGATTCGGCCTGCTCGTTTCGGGTGGCGACGACGTCGTGCGTCTCGGACCGAGCTCGACCCGGCCCCAGCTGCTGGCGTCGCTGTCGAAGCTGTACGACATCCCCCGTCAGACGGAACAGCCGGGCCGCGACGCCGACCTCGCGGGAACGCTGGGTGCGCTCGAGCGGGCTCGCCCGAGGCGTGGTCAAGTCATCGTGATCTCCGACTTCCTCGACGACACCGGATGGCGCGAGGCGGTTTCTCGACTCGCGCTCGCGCATCAGGTGTTGTGCGTCCAAGTCGTCGATCCCCGCGAGCTCGCACTTCCCGCGGCGGGGATGCTCGCGCTGGTCGACACCGAAACGGGCCGCGACATCCACGTGCAGACGAATTCCGCGTCGCTACGCGATCGTTACGCCGCCGCTGCGAAGGAACGCCACGAGATGATCGGTCGCCGGATCCGCGAGGCCGGGAGTGAACACCTCGTGTTGTCCACCGACGGCGATTGGCTGCTCGCGATCGTCCGCTTCGTCGCGGGGCGAAAGACCCTGCGCCGTCACACGTCGTCGACGCGACAACAACAACGCATACGCGGTACTCGCTTGAGGAGTGTCTCGTGAGCTTCGAAGAACCATGGCGGCTCGCGATCCTGGCCGCGCCGTTGGCGCTGCTCGTCGCCTACGTGGTCGCGCAGCGATCCCGCCGGAAGTACGCCCTGCGTTTCACGAGTGTCGACCTGCTCGCGTCGGTTGCGCCCCGACGTCCCGGTTGGCAACGGCACGTCTCGGCCGTTCTGATGCTCGCGGCCGTGTCGGCGCTCGTGTTGGGCTTCGCGAGGCCGTCGTCGACCAAGAAGGTGGCGCGCCAGCGCGGCACGGTCCTGCTCGCGATCGACACGTCGGGCTCCATGGCGGCCACCGACGTCACCCCGAGCCGGCTCGTGGCGGCCCAGGCCGCGGCGCGTCGCTTCATCTCGGGTCTGCCCGCCGGCCTCAAGATCGGGCTGTTGCAGTTCGACACCACTGCCCGCGTGCTCGTCGCTCCGACCGCTGATCACGTTCCCGTTCTCGGCGGAGTCGACGAGCTGACGATCGGAGGCGGGACGGCGACCGGTGTTGCGATCGACAGCGCGCTCAACGCGGTCGCCGCGTTGCCGCCGGGCGCGGACGGGAAGAAGGCGCCCGCCGCGATCGTGCTCATGAGCGACGGTTCGCCGACCATCGGGCAATCCGGGCAGACGCCCGAGGAGACGGTGACGGCGGCCACGGAAGCCGCGAAGAAGGCGGGCGTGCCGATCGACACGATCGCGTTCGGTACCTCGTCGGGCACGGTCACGATCCAAGGAGAGAGCGTCCCGGTTCCGGCCGACCCCGAGGCGATGGCGAAGATCGCGTCCGGGAGTGGCGGCAAGTCGTTCACCGCCACCACCGGGAACCAGCTGAACGCGGTCTACGACCAGATCCGCCGTACGGTCGGCTTCGACACGGTCCGAACCGACATCTCGGAATGGTTCACCGGACTCGCGCTCGCGCTCTTCGTACTCACGGCCGGGGCGGCGCTGGTGTGGATGCAGCGCCTTCCGTAGCGCCCGCCGCCGGTCCTCGCCGGGTCAGGAAAGGTCGAATCGAGCCCTGTTACCACGGAGCGCGGTCGGAATCCGGGTCTGATGTTGCACATGAATGCTTGCGTAGCGGATGGGGTTGGCGCGTACACTCTTGGTGGTCTTCGCCGGGGCGGCGCCGAGGGCCAGCATCGAGGTATGTCGTGCAGTGTGGACGTTCCATCTTCGTCGCCGTGATCGCATCGGTGACCGTTGCCGTGTCAGCCCCGCCCGCGGTGTCCCAGAGCATCGACCGCGCGGTGGTCGCGCGTGCCGCTGCCGCGTCATTCGAGTCTGGGCGATTCGCAGTCGCCGGCGGGATCGTTGCCCGTGACGTCAGCTTCCCGCAGTGTGGCGGATCGATGCCCCGCGAGCTCGGCGCGACCTACGGCGTGCTCGGGACGAACAACGGCACGTCGTTCACGCGCAATCCGTGCCTGGTCGCAGAGCTGGCGTGGGCGAAGCGGCTCCCGTCACCGCCCGCGCTCTACGCGAACACCGCCAACCCCGGGCCGCGGCACTCCGGGCACTGGCCGTTGGGTCAGCGCATACCGCGGCTGTGCACGTCGTCCGATCCGAACTCGACCGGCTGCTCGTACGACTACGGCTGGAACGCGGGATT
>DATCCI010000611.1:0-5356 GCA_036511415.1 Acidimicrobiia bacterium | reverse complement strand
GGGCCAAGGCGATCGATCCTCTCCTGCCGGGGTTGTTGAAGCGGGCCAAGCGCCGGGCCCAGGACGACCAGAACGCTTTGCTCGATTCGGTTCGGCGCCACAAGGGCCGTCCGAGTGCGCAGCAGGTGCTGGGTGACTCCGTCGCGTCGCGAGACGCGTGGACCAAGGTCCTGCGCGAGGCGCTCGACCGCGCCTACGGCGCGGGCCGCACCGCCGCGGGCGCCGCGACCGGGCTCGCGACCGATGCGTTCGCGGGAGACGCCGCCGACGCCGTCGTCGCGCCACTGCGCGAGCGGCTCACCGTCGCGATCGACTCCGGCGAGGAGGGTGACACGGGCGGTCTCGTGGAACGGATCGGCGCCCGCTATCGCGAGTGGAAGAACCAATCGCTCGAGCGAACGCTGGGCGAGATGCTCGCGTCGGCATGGACGCGGGGCGTGTACGACGCGGTCCCCGATCAGGCCGTGCTGTGGTGGGTTCCGTTCGAGGAGGGCCGCTGCTCCGATTGCGACGACAACGCACTCGAGCCGACGGTCAAGGGCGAGCAGTTCCCGACGGGGCAGGCATTCCCACCTGCGCATCCCGGCTGCAAGTGCCTCCTCGCGCCGGCCGGTTTGCTCGAAGGAAAGTGATCGAGGCGCGTCGAGCCGGCGGGTCGCGAACCTGGAGTCGCGCCGAGGTCGCCCCGCCCGCCTCGGCCGATACCCGTGACCTAATATCGCCGTGATGCGAGTTGCGCCGGTCGAGGGCCGTCGACGTCCGTTCGGCCTGCGGGGCTGGCTGATCGTGGCTGCAGTCGTCCTCGTCATCTTGCTGCTGAGTCTGCGCGGCCTCGCACGGTTCTACACCGACTACCTCTGGTTCAAGGATGTCGGCTTCGCACACACGTGGCGCGCGCTGTTGTCGGCGCGAGCCGTGCCCGCCCTGATCTTCTCCGCGGTCTTCTTCGTGGTCATGCTCGTGAACCTCGTCGTCGCCGACCGGATCGCACCCCGTTACCGAGGGACCGGCCCGGAGGACGAGATCATCGAGCGCTACCGCGGCTACGTCGCGCCCTACGCGGGTCGGCTCCGCGTGCTCGTGGCCATCTTCTTCTCGCTGATCATGGGCTCGGGCGTCTCGGCGCAGTGGCAGAGCTGGATCTTGTTCTCGAACTCGACGTCGTTCGGGATCAAGGATCCACAGTTCCACAAGGACATCTCCTTCTACGTCTTCCGCCTGCCGTTCCTGCAGTTCGCCGCGGGGTGGATCTTCGCCGCGCTGCTCGTGGTCCTGATCGTCTCCGGGGTCTTCCACTACCTGAACGGCGGTATCCGCCTGCAGAGTCCGTTCCAACGGGTCACCCCTCAGGTCAAGGTGCACCTCTCGGTGCTCCTCGGGCTGATGGCGCTGACGAAGACCTACCAGTACTACCTGGCCCAGTTCGCGCTCACGAAGTCGAGAAACGGGTTCGTCGACGGCGCGACCTATACCGACGTGCACGCGCACCTTCCCGCGCTGCGCCTGCTCATCGTCATCTCCATCGCGGCCGCGGGTCTCTTCATCGTCAACATCTGGCGCCGGGGATGGGTGTTCCCGATCATCGCGGTCGGGTTGTGGGGCTTCATCTCGATCGTCGTCGGAACGATCTACCCCGCGGTGATCCAGAAGTTCCAGGTGCAGCCGAACGAGCTCACGCGCGAAGAGCCCTACATCAAGCTCAACATCGCGGCGACGCGCGACGCGTTCGGCCTCTCCAAGATCTCGACCCAGCAGTTCACCTACAACCCTAAGCTCGCCGCGGCCGACACGACGGCCGCGAAGCCGACGCTCGACAATGTGCGGCTCTACGATCCGTTGACGGCGCAGGACGCGTTCAAGGTGACGCAGGAGATCACGCCGTTCTATTCCTTCAGCGACGTCGACGTCGATCGCTACAAGATCGGCGACGAGAGCTCGAAGCCGATCCTCGCGTCGGTGCGCGAGCTCGACCTCGCGCACCTCCCCGACAACTCGTGGACCAGTCAGCACCTCGTGTACACGCACGGCTTCGGCGCGGTCGCCGCCGCCGCGAACGAGGTGAACGTCGACCAGCCGAGTTACGTGCTGCAGGGAATCCCGCCCACCGGCGAGCTCAAGCTCGACCCGAGGTACACCGGTGTCTATTTCGGCGAGGGCATCGGCGGCTACTCGATCGTCGATTCGAAGGTCGCGGAACAAGAGGCGACGAGCGGCGGGAACACGAAGGCCACGACCTACCAGGGGCTGGCCGGCGTGAAGGTGTCGAGCCTGCTGCGCAAGACGGCGCTCGCGATCCGGTTCGGCGACTGGAACCTGTGGGTCTCGGGCCAGGTGACCAACAACTCGCGCGTCATCTACATCCGCGACGTCAAGCAACGGGTGCAAACCATTGCCCCGTTCTTGAAGTTCGACTCCGACCCGTATCCGGTGATCGTCGACGGCCGTATCCAGTGGGTCCTCGACGCGTACACGACGACGAACAATTATCCGTACTCGCAATCGATCCACCCTCAAGAGCCGGCGGGTAGCGGACTCGACACCGACTTCAACTACGTGCGCAACTCGGTGAAGGCGACGGTCGACGCCTACGACGGAACGGTCCACTTCTATGTCGTCGACCCGACCGATCCGATCATCAAGACGTACCGCAAGGCGTTCCCCGAGCTGTTCGAGGACCTGAGCGCGATGCCCGCCAACCTGCGCGCACACATGCGTTACCCCGAGGACATCTTCAGCGCCCAGACGGAGCAATACGCGCTGTACCACATCACCGATCCGGTGCAGTACTTCAACAAGCAGGCGATCTGGGACATCGCTCCGAGCCCCGACACGTCGAGTGCCGCGCCGGTCGCCTCCGCGGTCGCGGCCGGCAACAACGGCGGACGCAACACGACGCTGTTGCCGTCGGGCAGCCCGATCAATCCGCTCTACCTGACGCTGGGTTTACCGAAGGCACCTGGTCAGCAGACGCTGTCTCCACAGGAGTTCGTGCTGGAACGCTCGTTCACGCCGCGCCTCAAGGGCGGCATCCTGTCGGCGTTCGTGTTCGCGCGATCCGACGGCGACAATTACGGCAAGCTCGTGGTCTACGAAGTTCCCGATACGTCCGCGCCGTCGCCCGGCCAGGCGGCGACGCTCATCCAGTCGGACCAGTTCATCAGCAGCGAATTCACGCTGCTCGGCAGCGCGGGTTCACGCGTCATTCAGGGCGACGTGCAGCTGCTCCCGATCGGCGACGCGATCATGTACGTTCGGCCGGTGTGGATCCTCGGTGAGGGGAACACGACGTTCCCGCGCTACGAATTCGTCGCGGCCGCGGTGGGCCAACATGCCGTGCTCGGGTGCGACATGACCGACGCGGTGACCGCGCTGGCGAACAACGCGCCGACCCGGCTGCAGGCGTCGCAGAACCGCACCAACCCGTGCAACGGGAGCACCACTCCCATCGCGCCACCCACGACCGGCGGCACCGGAACCTCGACCACGACCACGACGCTTCCCGGACCGCCGGTGACCGTCCCGCCGTCGACCGCATCTGCGACGCAGCTCCTCCAGGACGCGCAGACCGAGTTCGACGCCGCGAACACCGCCCTCGCGGCCGGGAAGCTGGGCGAATACCAGACCCATATCGGCAACGCGCGAGCCGACGTCGCGGCCGCGTACGCCAAACTGAACACGGCGGCGACGACGACCACGGTGCCGGCTGCGAGATCGACGACCGTGCCCAAGGCGACCACCACGACGGGCGCACCCTGACCCGAGGGCCGACCCGCCCGCGCCCTGACGTCCGGGCCGCGCTTGGTCCGACCCCGTCCGGATTGTTACTATGGCGGTAGTGTTAATTGCCCGATCGCCGGGGCCGGCTCCCGCCACGCCCCCGCAACCGGTCGGGACCTGAGGAGGTGTGTGCCGATGGCCGTTTCGGGCATCGATCTGGGCAAGTACAAGCTCGGCTGGCACGACACCGAGAGCTACGCGGTCACGCCCAAGAAGGGCCTGAACGAGCAGGTCGTCCGCGACATCTCGTACCACAAGTCCGAACCGGAGTGGATGACGAAGTTCCGGCTCAACGCGTTGAAGCGCTTCGAGCGCAAGCCGATGCTCGACTGGTTCGCCAAGAACATGCCGACGATCGATTTCGACGAGATCTACTACTACCTGAAGCCCACCCAAGACGGCGCCGTCTCCGACTGGGACATGCTCCCCGAGGAGATGAAGGCGACATACGAGAAGCTCGGCATCCCCGAAGCGGAGCGCAAGTTCCTCGCGGGCGTCACGAGCCAGTACGACTCCGAGGTCGTCTACCACAAGAACCGTGAGGACCTCGAGCGCCGCGGCATCCTCTTCACGAGCATGGACCAGGCGCTCATCGACTACCCCGAGATCGTGCAGAAGTACTTCGGCACGGTCATCCCCCCCGGCGACAACAAGTTCGCCGCGCTCAATTCCGCGGTGTGGTCGGGCGGCTCGTTCATCTACGTGCCTCCGGGAGTGCACGTCGACATGCCCCTGCAGGCGTACTTCCGCATCAACGCCGAGAGCGCGGGGCAGTTCGAGCGCACGTTGATCATCGCCGACGAAGGCGCGTCGGTGCACTACGTCGAGGGCTGCTCGGCGCCCGTCTACACGAACGACTCGCTGCACTCGGCCGTGGTGGAGCTCATCGCCAAGCCCGGCGCGCGGATCCGCTATACGACGATCCAGAACTGGTCGCCGAACGTCTACAACCTCGTGACCAAGCGGGCGCGCGCCGAAACCGAGGCGACCGTAGAGTGGATCGACGGAAACCTCGGGTCCAAGCTCACGATGAAGTACCCGGCGGTCGTGATGACGGGTCCGAAGGCGCACGGCGAAGTGTTGTCGGTTGCGTACGCGGGCGCGGGCCAACACCAGGATGCCGGCGCCAAGATGACGCACGCGGCGCCCGAGACGACTTCGATCATCGACTCGAAGTCGATCAGCAAGAACGGCGGTCGCACGACGTATCGCGGTCTGGTGAAGGTCGAAGAGGGTGCTCACAACGTGAAGAGTCACGTTCGGTGCGACGCCCTGATCCTCGACGAGGACTCGCGCAGCGACACCTACCCCTACATGGAGATCGAGGAGAAGGACGCCCGCATCGGCCACGAGGCAACGGTCTCGAAGGTCGGTGACGACCAGCTCTTCTACCTGCGCAGCCGCGGGTTGAGCGAGCAACAGGCCACCGCGATGATCGTGAACGGCTTCATCGAGCCGATCACGAAGACACTCCCCATGGAGTACGCGGTCGAGTTGTCTCGGCTCATCGAGCTGAACATGGAAGGCGCGGTCGGGTGAGCGAAGCTCACCCGACCGTTGCTTGTCTCGCTGCTTGGTC
>DATCCI010000610.1:0-5166 GCA_036511415.1 Acidimicrobiia bacterium | reverse complement strand
CGGACGATCCTCGGACCGAAGCACGATCGGGTGGCCGGTCTGCCGTTGGGAATGTTGATCCATCCCGACGACGCCGCAGACGCTCGGGTGCAGTTGACCAAGGTGTTGAGTGGCGGACTGGCAGCGACCGCAGACTTCGAGTGTCGGGTCGAGCACGCTGACGGTGGCTGGCGAGATGTGGACACCGTCCTGACCAATCTCCTCGACGACCCTGACGTCGAAGCCATCGTGTTGAACAGCCGAGACGTGACCGAGCGGCGTTCGCTCGAACGAGAACTGAATCGTCGGGCGTTCCAGGACTCGTTGACCGGACTGGCCAATCGCGCGTTGTTCGTCGACCGCGTGACCCACGCCCTCGACCGCGCCGACCGTCAGGCCGGGCCGGTCGCGGTTCTGTTCCTTGACATCGACGACTTCAAGGTGGTCAACGACAGTCTCGGCCATCCGGCCGGCGATGCGCTCCTCATCGCGGTTGCCGAGCGACTCAAGGCTTCGATCCGGCCCGGTGACACCGTGGCCCGTTTCGGAGGAGACGAGTTCGCCCTCCTGCTCGAATCCGGGGAGATGCCCAAGGCCGCGCACGTCGTTGCCAGCCGCGTCGCCGAGGCACTCAACGCGCCGTTCCCGATCGGCGTCGAAGACGTGTCGGTGTCCGTGTCGGCAAGCATCGGCATCGCGTTGGGCCAGCCCCCGATCGATGGAACTCATGGCCTGCTCCGCGACGCAGATCTGGCGATGTACATGGCGAAACACAACGGCAAGGGCCGTTTCGAGATGTTCCGACCGGCCATGCACGAGGAAGCCGTGCACCGCCTCGAGGTGGCTGCCGACCTGAGGCGTGGCATCGAAGGCGGCCAGTTCGAGGTCTTCTACCAACCAATTGTCAACGTTCAGAAGGGCACAGCCATCGGTGCCGAGGCCCTCGTGCGATGGCACCACCCGAGCCGCGGACTCGTGCCCCCGGTGGAGTTCATTCCCATCGCCGAGTCGACCGGACTCGTGGTGCCGCTCGGCAAGTGGGTGCTCACCGAAGCGTGCCGACAAGCCGAATCCTGGCGCCGAACCGGGATCACCGACGACGCCTTCTACATCAGCGTCAACCTGTCAGCGCGTCAACTCCAGGACCCCGCGCTACTCGACGACGTCGCCGCAGCCATTCGTGACTCCGGCCTGCCGGCCCGCTCGGTACTACTCGAGGTTACCGAGAGCGTCCTCATGCACGACCACGATGCCGCGCTCGCGAGACTTCAAGCTCTCAAGGATCTCGGCCTGCGCCTCGCCATCGACGACTTCGGCACCGGCTACTCCTCGCTGAGCTACCTGCGAAACTTCCCGATGGACGTCGTCAAGATCGACAAGTCATTCGTCGATCGGATCACCCTCGATGTCGAGGGCGTCGCCCTCGTCCGGAGCGTCATCGAGTTGAGCCACGCCCTCGCGCTGACGTCGATCGCCGAAGGCGTCGAACGAGAAGACCAACTCGCGATTCTCGACGAACTCGGATGTGACCACGTCCAGGGGTACTTGTTCGCGAAGCCCATGCCGACGGCGCAGTTTGCTGATGCACTGACGAGACTGCGAACCGACGCCGAGCGTCAGCGACACCCCCGTCCTCAATCGGCTGGACAATCAGCCTGAAAGGCCGGACGCACACTCACCCGCAGCGCTACTCGCCAGAGTCTGATCAGGGAATGTGCAGGCCGGAGATGATGCGGGCGACGACCAACCGCTGGATCTCACTCGTGCCTTCGAAGATCGTGTAACTCACTTTGCTAGGTCAGGCCAGTAGTGGCACGGCCGCTGAACAGGCCGGATTCGGTTGACTGGTCCGTCGAATCCGTCGTGTCGACGCGAGTTGTAGGGATGAAAGTAGGGATGAGGCAGCGTACCCGACGGCGTTCCTAACGCGTTCCCGAGGTGGTACACCGTACCTGCGTGCGCATCGCAGTGATCGGAGCGAGCGGTTTCGTCGGACGGGCGCTTTCGATCGCGCTCGCCGCGGAGGCTCACGACGTCATCGCGATCGCGCGCCATCCTCCGGACGTCCCGGGCACTGAAGCCCGCGCGGTCGATGTTGGCGACGAAGCGGCGCTTTGCGATGCCTTGTCCGGATGCGAGGTCGCCTACTACCTCGTGCACTCGCTGGGTACCGGCGACTTCCGAGATCGCGACCGTCAACTGGCAGAAGGTTGCGGAAGAGCGGCCGCCGCGGCGGGTGTCGAACGCATCGTGTATCTCGGTGGACTCGGACACGACCCCGAGTCGGAGCATCTCGTGAGCCGCCAAGAAGTCGGCACCGCGCTCGCGTGTGAACACGTTGCGGTCGTCGAGCTGCGAGCGGCGGTCGTACTCGGCGCGGGAAGCGTCTCGTTCGAGATGTTGCGCTACCTCACCGAGCGTCTGCCCGTCATGGTGTGTCCCCGTTGGGTTCGCACCGCGATCCAACCGATCGCGCTCCGAGACGTGATCCGCTACCTCGTCGGCGCGACCGACGTCGAGCCCGGCGTATACGAGATCGGCGGCGCCGACGTCACGACGTATCGCGAGATGATCGCGGCGTATGCGAGCGCGCGCGGTCTTCGCCGTCGACGCGTGATCGACGTGCCGTACCTGACTCCCCGCCTGTCGTCGTACTGGTTGGATCTCGTTACTCCGGTCGATCGCCGCGTGAGCCACGCCCTCGTCGAGAGTCTGGTGACCGAGGTGATCGTCCGTGACGCCGCGCGTACCCACGCCGCATTCGCAATCGAACCACTAGGGCTCGACGACGCGCTGAGAATCACGCTGGATGATCAATCCCGCGAACTGGACCACGAGCTGCTCAGCCGCGAGAGCGGGCTGCGCGACGGCGTGTACACCGTGCGCGTCGAGGAGCCGATACCCGATGAGATGGCGGAGCGTCTCGACGCGGATCTCGACCGTATCGGCGGGAGCTACGCATGGTACGGCCTCCCGCTCGCGTGGCGAGGCCGTGCCTTGCTCGGTCGGCTCGTCGGCGAACGATGGAACCTGCAGCGCCCGCACGTGATCGCGCCGGGCGCAATCGTCGACTGGTGGTGCGTCGCTCGACGAGAGCCCGGGCGTCTCGTGTTCCGCAGCATCGACTGGTTTCCCGGCGAAGGCTGGCTCGGTTATCACATCAGTGAACACAAGCTGGTCCAAGTCGGTGCCCTCCGCGCCAAGGGAATCCCCGGATTCCTCTACTGGAAAGCGCTATACCCCGTCCACCGCCGGGTCTTTCGAGCGCTCGTCGCTCACCGAGTCGATCGGGCCGGCAATACCTCTCTCAGCCGAGCGGAATGAGCTTCGAAAGGAGCGAGCGTGCGGCGTCGAGCACGAGGGCGCGGTCGTGCGAGACGAGGAACTCGAAGCGCCGATCGATCTCAGGGCCGGCGTCGCCACAGTCTTTTGCGATCAAAGCTCCCGCGTAGTGAGATCCGACGACGACGACCGTCCACTCGCCTGCCAACGCGTCGTCTTGCGAGAGGTTCGCACCTCGCACGCCGACAGCAGGGTCGGTCGGCATCCCGATGCCGAGCGCGCCAACCAGCGGGCAATGCGATCCGAGTTTCTCGTAGCGTCGCTTCGTCGCGGACGTGAATTGTTCGACGGTTTGGAACGCAGCGAGAACCACGAGATCGCGATCCTTGTGTCCGAGCGACTCGAGGTGGCGGGACATTCCCAGCAGCATCTTCTTGCGACCGATGCGCTTGCGGTCGGACCGTGCAACCAGGGAAAACGGCGTAGGCGCAGGATCTATTGGGACGGACAGAACGATCGGTGACGGACAAGGCGGATCGAGGCTCAGCGGACCGGGCCGACCGAAATACCAGCCCTGGCCGAGCGTGGCGCCGAGCGCTTGGGCCTGCTCCAGATGTTCGGGCGTCTCGATGCCCTCCGCGAGAATCGTCGCTCCCGTCGCTTCGGCATGCGCGAGCACCGCGGCCATGATCCGGCCTTGCTCGACTCCCGGCTGGTCTTGCACGAGAGAGATATCGAGCTTGATGACGTCGGGTGCGATGAAGGGCAGGATCGTCAACGAATCAGGCTCGGCGCCGACATCGTCCAGCGCAATTCCGCAGCCGCGCGCGCGAGCCCAACGGACAATCCGCAGGACCTCACTCGGGTTGCGCAACAGCGACCGCTCAGTCAGCTCGATCATGATGCGCAATTCGGCTGTCGCGCGTTCGAGAAGCGCGGCCGCTTCCTCGGATATGTCGGTTCCGAAGGTCGCGGGTTCCGCATTGATGAACAGTGTCTGGCCCTTCGCCATCCCGGCATCGAGCGCGCCCAGTATCGCGGCGCGCCGACATGCGCCGTCGAGCGCCGGCAGCTGCCCGGATGCGGCCGCGGCCGGAAACACGACGTCTGGCTTCAGGTCCGCGTCTCGCCAGCGAGCCAGCGCTTCATAGGCCACGACCCGTCGGTCGTCGAGATCGACGATCGCCTGATACGCGGCATAAAGGTTGAGCGGGCGAAGCGCCCTCGTCACCAACGTTGATCCGACTACGCCGACCGCGCTCACCGCCGCTCGACTGATTCGGATTGGCGGAGAACCGTCACACAAGAGCCTTCGTCAGATCCGAACCGAACCCGCAACAATTCTCGAGACAACTGCGTCGTCGCATCGCACGCCTCGCCCTACCGCACGCGACCGGGCGGCGCTCGGCGCTCCTCGAAGCTCAACCGCAAGCCAAAGTGTCCGAGAAACGGGGAACCTCACACCGCGGCGATCGACGGCTCACTCTCAGCCCACGGGCGAAGATCAGCGAACTCTTCGGGGCACGTCCACGCCGTCCCGGCACGTCCGTGCAACATCGATCAGTTCGGACACGGGCCCAGGGTGTCGTGACGAGTGCGAGCACACCGCCCGAGTTGTAGGGATGGATTAGGGATCAACCGCCCGTTCCCGACCAGATCCGAACGCGCTCAGAACTAAGGAATGTCCAGGCCAGAGATGCTGCGAGCAACGACTAGCCGCTGAATCTCCGACGTCCCCTCAAATATCGTGTAGCTCACTTTGCTGCGTAAGGGGGGTAGTGGCACGTCCGCTGAGCAGGCCTGACTCGGTCTGCCGGTCCGTGGAGTCCGACGAGTAGCCGCGAGTTGTAGGGATGAAAGTAGGGGCGGGCTTCGTCGCGACTCGAGCGCAACGACTTGAGCCCG
>DATCCI010000609.1:0-9020 GCA_036511415.1 Acidimicrobiia bacterium | reverse complement strand
CGTACTGCGAGCCGGGCCAGCGCTCGAACATGTCGGGTCGCCCGATACCCGCGCAGAAGTTCTTCCAGAACTCGCGCTCGGAGGCCATGAACAACACGTGGCCGTCGCGGGTTGCATAGAACTGGTAACGCACGCCCGCTTCCATGCCGCCGGTGCCGGGCGCGCGGCGTTCGAAGTTGTCGGCTTCGTTCCCGGTGACCTCCGACTCAGGTCGCTCGTACGCGCGCCACGTCTCGCTGCGCAGCCAGTCGATCGCGGCGGCCGCGTCGGACTGCGCGATCTCGAGCTGGCAACCCTCGCCCGATCCGCGCGCTCGGACGACACCGGCGAGCAGACCCAGCGCGCCGAAGATCGGGCCGGCATTGATCCCGATCGACACGTGCTCGGGCATGAACGCGAAGCCGTCGTCGTCGATCTCCGGCTGCACGATGCCGGCCCACGTGTCGTACGCGATGCCGTGGCTCGGCATGTCTCGATACGGTCCGGTCATGCCGTAACCGGAGATGGTGCAGAACACGATGCGCGGGTTCACCTCGCGCAACCGTTCGTAGCCGAGCCCGCGCCGTTCGAGGCCGCCCGGGCGCATCGCCTCGACGACGGCGTCGGCGTCGCGCACGAGCTCGAGGAACGTGTCGCGTCCCGATTCGGTGCGCAGGTCGAGCACGATGCTGCGCTTGCCGCGGCTGATGTGCAAGAAGAGGAGCGAGACGCCCTCCACGATCGGCCACGTCATCCGGCGCCCGTAGTCGCCTTGCGGCGGCTCCACCTTGATCACGTCGGCGCCGAGGTCGGCAAGGTGGGTCGTGAGATTGCCGGGCCCGAGCATCGAGACTTCGATGATGCGCAAGCCTGCGAGCGGAGCAGGACGTTCGGCGGTCACGGGGCCGCAAGCTACCTGCCGCGCGCCGCCGGGATCACGGTCGTCGCTCTTCTCAGCGCTCGGGGTGCAGCAGGCGCAGCTGGTTGTCGGCCGTGTAGGTCATGCCCCGCTCGATCGCGTCGGAATGTCCGCGCAGGTGCGCGTCGGCGAGCGCGACCATCGGCGCGCCGGCGAACGATGCCGACGGTGGGGTGCACGCGTCGAGGTTCGCGGTGACGACCTGTAGCCGGGTAAGCGACACGAGCGCCGAGTCCACCGCCCCGCGGGGGTCGTCGTCCTCGACCCGCACGAGTTGCTCGATCTCTCTGCGGAGCCGGGCGATCTCGTGCCGCGCGCCGCGTTCGGCCGCCTGGATCCTCGACTCCTCGAGCTCCGGGTCGTTCGGCAACTCCGGGTCGTTCAGCTCGAACCACGTGGGATGTGGCCGGAGCCACGACTGCGCGCTCGGCATGGACTGCATCGTGAACCCCCTCGTCGGCCTTATCGGCCGAAGACCGGGGCATCCTGAGGTCGGCGGCGCGAACCGCGGGCCCCTCGCCGACCTCAAGACGTCCCGCTGTTGGCGTTCGAGATGGCTCCGATCACCAGCAGCGCGATCCACAACGCGACGGCCAGGAAACCGAGAATGATGCCGGCCAGAGCCAGGCCGTCGCCGCCCTGGCGGCCCTGGGAGGCGCGGATCTGGGAGCGGGCCACGAAGCCGAGGACGATGGCGACGATCGAGCCGGCGCCGCACGGGATCCAGCCGACGACGCCGAGAACGAGCGATGCGATCGCGAGCCCGTTCGTCGAGGGGGGCTGGAATCCGGACGGCGGGTACGGCGGAGGGTATTGGCCGTACGGACCGGCGCCGGGCGGTGGATAGGCGCCGGGGGAAGCGTACGGAGCGGGTGGCGCGAACGGATTCGGCGGAGCCGATGCGAGCGGCGGCGCGCCCGGCGGCGGCGGTGCCATCGGCGGCGGCGGTGCCGAACCCGGCGCTCCCCACTGGCCCGCGGGTGCAGGCGCGCCCCAGGGGCTCGGGGGCGCGGGAGGGCCGGGGTTCGCGGGCGCGGGACCGGGGGAAGGACTGCCGGCCGCGGGTTGCGCGGTGACCGAGAGGTCGACGCCACAGCGGACGCAGAACCGGTTGTTCGGGCTGTTGTCGTAGCCGCAGTTGGGACACAACATCCCGTCCAGCCTAGGGCCGCCCCGGAACCGGGCCTACGGGCGAGCGTTCTCCGGTGCGCCGTTGCCGGTTCGGTCGAGCTCAGCGGTCACCGCGTACGCTCGAAACCCGTGCGACGGCGTCGGAGATTGACCGGTATCGGGTGCCTGGCGGGTGCGCTCGCGCTCGCCGGCTGCGCGACGCCCGGCTACAACGCGAGCCGGCTCCAGTCGCAGCTCGTGCGCGCGGGCACGACGCTGACGCAGGCGCGTTGCGTCACCAACGCGCTCACGAACACCTTCGACGAGAACCAGCTCGGATCGCACTCGGCGCCCACGGGGAACGAGATCGCGCAGACCCGCACGATCCTGGCGACCTGCAAGGTCAAGCTCCCGCTGCGGCCGCGCTGAGCTCGCTCATCGTGTAGAGCGCGAAGAGCTCCAGATCGTCGGCCGCGAGCTTCTCGCGTCCACCCGATTCACGGTCGATCACACAGATCACCGGACCGAGCCGCGCGCCGCGGGCCCGCAGCTCCGAGGCCGCGTCGAGGATTGCCCCGCCCGAGGTGACGACGTCCTCCACGATGCACAGGCGTCGCCCGTCGATCTCGGCGCCCTCGGCGAGCCGGCAGGTGCCGTAGGTCTTGGCCTGCTTGCGGACGTAGACCGCCGGCAGCCGCGTCGCCTGCGAGATCATCGTCGCGAGGGGAACTCCTCCGAGCTCGAGGCCGGCCAGGGCGTCGATCCCGTCCGGCACCAGCGCGGCGGACGATGCCGCGATGTCGGCGAGCAGCTGCGGGTCGGACTCGAAGCGGTACTTGTCGAAGTACTCGTGACTGACCACCCCCGACCGGAGCGTGAAGGTACCCGTGAGGTGCGCGGCGGTGTAGATGCGGCGGGCGAGGTCGGTGCGGTCCACGCGCCCGAAGGTACATCGACCGAAGGAAGCGAATCGTCCCGTTGACCGCCCGGGCTTCTGCCACCTAACTTTCACCGTGCGGAAGGGGAAACACCGCGCCGGCCTGCGACCGATGCTACGCATCGGGGCGCCGGCTCGGAAGCAGAGGCACTGGGATGACGGGGCCGGGGGGAACCGTCATCCCGGAGCCTTGGACCGGCTCTCGTCGGCCAGTCTCCGCAGCGCGCGTATCTCGTCGGGAGCCATGTTCTGGTCGAAGCACTTGAGCTCGGCCATCTCCGCGACCCGCCGGTAGAAGGACGCTCCGAGATAGCGCTTTGCGAAGAACCGGCGGAGCATCGGAGTGCGCACCTTGTCCAATGCGGCCGCGACCGGGCGAGGCAAGGGGATGTGACCGCATGCGACCAGGGCGTAGGTGACCGCCACGTCGGCCATCGGGTCGCCGCAGCGCGCGTTCGGCCAATCGATCACGACCGGACCTTGGGGCGACATGATCACGTTGAGCGGATGCAGATCGAGGTGCAGCAAGCGGTCGCCGCCGTCCGGCATGGCCGGGAGCCAGTCGGGGCCGGGGATCTCGTGCAGCCGATCGTGCAGGTCGGCGAGCAGGCGGAGGTGGTCGCCGAGCTTCCACGGCGGCCGCACCATCGCATCCATCATGATCGGGCCGTCGATGCGCTCCATCACGATCTCGGTGCCGCCGGCGCGCACCTCCTCGATGCGGGGCACCGGGTAGCCGTGCTCGGCGACATACCGCATCGTGCGCGCCTCGTGCGCGATCGAGCGGCCGTCGTGCGTCTTGCGGAGTACGAGGCCGGGCGCGAATTCGAAGATGTCGCCGTCGCGCCCGCTCGCGAGCCGCTTCATCAGACGATGCGGCTCGTCTTGTCGCCCCAGTAGCGATCGCGCAACAGCCGCTTGTAGAGCTTGCCGGTCTGCTCGCGAGGCAGCTCGCGGTCGAAGTCGACCGCTTTCGGGCACTTGTAGTGCGAGAGATGGGCGCGGCAGTACGCGAGCAGCTCCTGTTCGAGCTCGGGACCGGCTTCGTCCCACGCGGTCGGCTGCACGACTGCGTGCACGCGCTCGCCCATCTCGGGATCGGGGATGCCGAACACCGCGACGTCGTAGACCTTCGGATGATCGATGAGCAGGTTCTCGGCTTCTTGCGGATAGATGTTCACCCCGCCGGACACGATCATGAACGTGCGCCGGTCGGTGAGGAAGAGATAGCCGTCGGAGTCGAGGTACCCCATGTCGCCCACGGTCGACCAGCCCTTGTCGTTGAACGAGTCGCGCGTCTTCGCCTCGTCCTTGTGGTATTCGAAGCCGGGCCGATTCGCCGGCGGCTCGAACCAGACGGTGCCGACCTCGTTGACGGGTTGCTCTTCACCCGACTCGTCGAGAATGTGGATCGGGCCGAGCATCGAGCGACCGACCGAGCCCGGATGCGCGAGCCAGTCGGGCGAGCTGATGTAGGTCGCGCCGGTGCCCTCGGTCGCCGCGTAGTACTCGTCGATGATCGGGCCCCACCACTCGATCATCTTGCGCTTGGTCTCGACCGAGCACGGTGCGGCCGCGTGCAGCACGACCTTCAGCGACGACACGTCGTACCGGCTCCGCGCCGCGTCCGGCAGCTTCAGCATGCGCACGAACATCGTCGGGACGAACTGCGCGTGGGTGACGTGATATTTCTCGATCAACGCGAGCGACTGTTCGGGGTCGAAGTGCTCCATCACGATCACCGTCCCGCCCAGTCGCATCGTGCTCATCGAGTAGAAGAGCGGCGCCGAGTGGTAGAGCGGCGCGGGTGAGAGGTAGATGGCGTCGCCGTCCATCCGCCAGACCGTCGTCATCATCCCCATCTCGACCGGCTGGTCGCCCACGCGCTGGCGTGTGATCTTGTACTTCACACCTTTCGGTCGCCCGGTCGTACCCGACGAATAGAGCATCCGCGTACCTTCGAGCTCCTCGTCGAGCGCAACCGCCGCGTACCGATCCCGCGCTCGGACGTACGACTCGTAGCCGTCGACGACGTCGGCCGGATCGCCGACCATCAACCGAACCTTCACGTTCGGCATCTTGTCGACGAGCTCCGCCGCGACGTCCCGCAGCGTGTCGCTGACGACGAGGACCTGCGCGTCGCAGTCGTCGAGGATGTACGCCACCTCGTCCGCGTTGAAGTGGGTGTTGATGCACGTGAAGAACAGTCCCGACCGCTGCGCCGCCCAACACGGCTCGAAGAACTCGGCCCGGTTCTCCATGAGCACCGCGATGTGATCGCCGAACCGGAGCCCTGCGTCGAAGAGCAGCTGCGCGACCTGATTGGAGCGATCGTCGAGCTGGCGGTACGTAACCGCCTCGCCCGCTCCCGCCATCACATAAGCAAGATGAGAGGGCCGTTCAGCCGCGTGTCGCCCGGGCCACATAACGGTCAGGAGCCCTCCACCGTGAAACCGTCAGAAGGTGGTGATGACGGAGCGGATGACCTCTCCCGCTTCCATCGCGCGGAACGCCTCGTTCACCTCGTCGAGCTTGATCGTGCGTGACACCAGCGCACCGGTGTCGAGACGACCCGTCTCGATCAGATCGGCATAGCGCTGGAAGTCGCGGCGGACCTGGCCCGATCCGTACTTGCAGCCCTTGAGCGTCTTCTCGTTGAAGAAGAGGTCGAAGGTCGACAGCGTCAGCGTCGCCTCCGCACTCGTCATGCCGACCATGACCGCGGTGCCGCCCTTGCGGATCATGTTGAACGCCTGCAGCGTGGTCTCGGGAAGACCGATGACCTCGAACGAGTAGTCGACGCCGCGACCGCTCGTGAGCTGTTGCACCTGCGCGACCGGGTCGCCCTCGTTGGGGTCGACGAAGTCGGTGGCGCCGGCCTGCTCGGCCGTCTTGCGCTTCATCTCGACGGGGTCGACCGCGATGATCCGCGACGCGCCCGCAATCCGCGCGCCCTGGATGACGGCCTGGCCGACGCCACCGCAGCCGATGACCGCAACGGTCGCACCGGGGTGCACCTGGGCGGTGTTGAGCGCGGCGCCGACACCGGTGGTGACGCCGCAGCCGATCAGCGCCAGCTGGTCGTCGGTGACACTCGTGTCGATCTTGACGATCGACGACTGGTCGCAGGTCATCGCCTCCGCGAACGTGCCCAGACCGGTCATGGTCGTGTAGTCGGTGCCGTCGGCGCGCTTGCCGCGCTGGCGCATCATGACCTCGAACTCGGTGTCGCAGAGGTGCGACTGGTCGTGCAGGCAGAACCAGCAGATGCCGCAGGCCGGGATGAACGACGCGATGATCCGGTCGCCCTTCTTGAGGCCGGCGACGTCCTTGCCGACTTCGGCGATCGTGCCGGCGCCCTCGTGGCCCAGGACCGTTCCGGGCAGGATCCCGACGTAGCCGTTCTTCAGCGACAGGTCGGAGTGGCAGACGCCGCTGGCGCCGAGCTCGACCACGACGTCGCGCGGCCCCGGGGGCGCGGGATCGATGTTCTCGATGGAGAGCGGCCCTCCGGTTTCGGTGAACACTGCAGCCCGCATGGGCTTCCTCCTTGACCTGCGTACGTGCACTCGACCTGCGCTGACGTCGCCAAGCTAGCGCCCCGCGTCCGTTCGGCGCCCGTTGCCGACGCGTCCGATCCCGTCGTCGCACGGCCGGTCGCGCCTCTCGCTCCCACGTCCAGTTTGGCCGTCCAATTGGCCGCCCAATTTGCGAGGCCCAATTGGCGCGGATGTGAAAACGGTCGTCGTTTAGCATTCGGCGGTGCAGGTTGCGTATTTTGGCCCGGCCGGGACGTTCACCGAGGAGGCGCTGCTCACGCAGCCCGATCTCGCCGCAGGTGAGCGCGAGCCGTTCGCGGCCGTCCCCGAGGTGATCGCGGCAGTCGAGCGCGGCGAGGCCGATGGCGGGGTCGTCCCCATCGAGAACATGATCGAAGGGTCGGTCTCGGTAACCCTCGACACGCTCGCCTTCGACAGCGACCTGTTGATCCAACGCGAGATCGACCTCCCCGTGTCGCTCAACCTGTGCGTTCGCCCGGGTGTGGGTCTCGGCGACGTTCGTACCGTCGTCTCGTTCCCGCACGCGCTCGCGCAGTGTCGCGGTTGGCTCGCCAAGAAGCTGCCCGGCACGGAGACGCGCGCGTCGCACTCGACGTCCGACGCGGCGCGCGAGGTGTCGAAGTCGAAACGCACCGATGTCGCCGCGATCTGCAACTCGCTCGCCGCCGACCTCTACGGCTTGAAGGTGCTCGCGCGAGAGGTCGAAGACCATCCCGAGAACCAGACCCGGTTCGTTTTGGTGGGTCGGGGTGTGCCCGCGCCGACCGGTCACGACAAGACGTCGATCGTCTGTTTCCAGCGCGAGGACCAACCCGGTTCGCTGCTCTCGATCCTCCAGGAGTTCGCGGCGCGCGCGATCAACCTGACGAAACTGGAGTCGCGTCCGACCAAGCGCGGACTGGGCGACTACTGCTTCTTCGTCGACTGCGAAGGTCACATCTCCGACGAGGTCGTTGCGGACGCGTTGCGCAACCTCGTGGCGAAGCAGGGCGAGGTCAAATTCCTCGGCTCCTATCCCGTCGGCGGACCGGCCGCGGCCGGCGTCGCCCGTCGGCGCGCCGCGGGCCGGGCGTGGAAGAACGCGGCGGCGTGGGTCGAGTCGTTCCGGGAGCAGATCCGGGAGACCGAGTGATCGACCTGAAGCGGCTGCGCGACGAGCCGGAATACCGACGGGGCATCGAGCGCAAGCGCGTACGCGACGGCTTGATCGACGACGTGCTCGCGGCCGATGACGCGCACCGGCTGATCGTTCAGGAGGTCGAAGGCCTCCGCGCCCGCCAGAACGTGGCCAGCAAGGAGATCGGTAAGGCCGCGCCGGACGAACGGGCCCAGAAGATCGAGACCGCGGGTCGGGGCAAGGACGCGCTCGCCGCGCAGGAGAAGGAGCTCCAGGCCGTGGTGGCGCGCCTGCGGGAGCTCGCGCTGCAGGTGCCCAACCCGGCCGACGCCTCGGTGCCCGACGGCGGTGAGGACGACGGCGAAGTCGTCCGAGTGGTGGGCGACACACCTGGCGCGCCGCCGCTGGATCACGCCGCCTTCTCGGAGGCGATGGGCTTCGTCGACACGCCGCGTGCTGCGGAGGCGAGCGGATCGCGCTTCGCGTACATCATGCGTGAGGGTGCGCTGCTCGAGCTCGCGCTGGTCAACTACGCGATGAGCACGATCGTCCGCCACGGGTTCGTGCCGGTGGTCACGCCCACACTCGTGCGCGAGCGCACGATGGAGGAGGCCGGGTTCTTCCCCACTGATCGCGCCCAGGTGTACGACGTCGACGACGGCGAGCTCTTCTTGCTCGGCACGAGCGAGGTCGCGTTGTCGGCGCTGCATCGCGCCGAGACGTTCACGGCCGAACAGCTCCCCGCGCGCTACGGCGGGCTCTCCACATGCTTTCGGCGCGAGGCGGGCACCTACGGCAAGGACACGCGAGGCATCTTCCGGGTGCACCAGTTCGACAAGGTCGAGATGTTCTCGTTCTGCGCCCCCGAGAACAGTGTCGACGAGCACGAGCGGATCCTGGCGATCGAGGAGGAGGTCGTGGGTGGGCTCGGCGTGCCGTACCGCGTCGTCAACATCGCGGCCGCCGACCTCGGCCCCGCCGCGGCGAAGAAGTTCGACATCGAAGCCTGGCTGCCGTCCGAAGGCGCCTACCGTGAGATCACGTCGTGTTCGAACTACACCGACTACTCGGCGCGCCGGCTCGGAACGCGGGTGAAGCATGCGCGCGGCAGCGGTCTCGTGCACACCCTGAACGGCACGGCGGTCGCGGTCAGTCGGATGCTGGTGTTCCTCTTCGAGCACTATCAGCAACCCGACGGCAGCTTCGAGGTCCCCGAAGTGCTGCGGCCCTATACCGGCTTCACCGCCGTCGCCGCGCCCGCGTCACGCCGGTAGCCTCGACACCGGAGGGATGCCAGAGCGGCCGAACGGGGCGGTCTTGAAAACCGTTGTGCGCAAGCACCGTGGGTTCGAATCCCACTCCCTCCGCTCCGTGGCGGTATCCGGTGCGTGCAGCCGC
>DATCCI010000608.1:0-13184 GCA_036511415.1 Acidimicrobiia bacterium | reverse complement strand
ATCTCGGTGAAGGTCGGGATCCACATGCGCGCGTTGCTGTCGCCGATGAGGAGAACCCGCTTGCCGTTCCCCTTCGCGACGGTGCAATGCGACACGGGCGCTCCGAGGCAGTCGGGCAGGTCGGGAATGTCGTTCTTGGCGACCCGCCAGTCGAGCAATCGAAGGCCGGACCTCGACTGAGATCCCGCGAGCGCGCCGACCGGACCGGTGCCGGAGTCGAGAATGGCCGGCATCGCGAGCGCGCCGACGAGGATGCTCGTGGCGAATCCGATCGCGATGACCGGCGCCTTGAACCGGTCGAGCGTGCGCGCGGCGCGGATCGGGTGCTCGATGAGATGGAAGCTGAGCGCGGCGAGCGCGGTCGCGGTCGTTGCGGAGATCGCGAACATCTCGACCGGGCTCGGGTCGTGGCCGTGCGCGACGATGACGATGACCGGCCAGTGCCAGAGATAGGTGCCGTAGGAGATCCGCCCGAGGTAGGTGAACGGGCTCGACGAAAGTACGCCTCGGGCGAATCCGCGGCGGGCGTTCTCGAGCGCGATGATGAGGACCGGAGCCAGCCCCGCGACGAGGACGCCGCGTGTGATCGGGCTCATATCGAACACCGACGTCGCCAGCACCAACAGTCCGCCCAGCGTCAGCACGGAGATCCAACGTGCGAGCGTCCGGCTCCGGGGCCCGAGGCGCAGGAGTTGAGGGGTCAGGGCCAGCACTGCGCCGGCGAGGAGCTCATAGGCCCGGGTGTCGGTGCCGTAATAGGCGCGATCGATGTTCGTTGATCCGAGGTGGAGCGCGGCGCTCGCGGACGCGGCCGCGGCAACGACGACGACGGCTCGCACGACCCACCAACGTCGCCGCCCGGCGCGTCGCGTCGCGACGTAGAGCCCGCCGAGGAGTAGCGGCCAAACCAGGTAGAACTGCTCCTCGATCGCCAGCGACCAGAAATGCAACACCGGGCTGCTGTTGACGTTCGCCGCGAAGTAGTTCGTCGACTGGCGGATGAAGAACCAGTTCGCCACGTAGAAGAACGCGGCGCGGAACCCACCGAGCGCGTCGAGCAGCTCGGCCGGTGTCGCGACGATCGAATAGACGAGCGCGGTCACGACGAGGGCCACGAGCGCGGCAGGCAGGATCCGGCGCACCCGGCGCGAGTAGAACTGGCGCCATCGGATCCGACCGAGGGAGGCAAGGTCGCGCATCAAGATCCGGGTCACCAAGAACCCGGACAACACGAAGAAGATGTCGACGCCGATGAAACCGCCGCTGAACAGGCCGAGCCCGGCGTGGAACGCGACGACGAGATAGACCGCGACGGCACGGAGCCCGTCGAGATACGGCCGGTAGGGCAGGGCACGGCCGGGGAGAACCTCCGAGCCCCGGTCCTCCGTAACAACTTGCGACGGCATGACGACATCCTGCCCGTGGGACGCGGCCTGTCCGACCTGCCCGCTCATAATGCCTGCTCCGGCGCGCCCGTGCGAGCGCCGTAGGGTTTGCGGCACCCAACCCGACGGGAGAAGAGCTGACATGCACGTCGACGACGTCAAGGAACGATTCCGCGGTGCGTTGCACCGGCATCCGAAGGCCACCGAGGACGAGGTGGAAACGATCGCCGCGGTGGTGTTGGCGATCGTCGGTGAGCTGACCGCCGAGCTCGCCGTCGTGATCGCAGATCTGGCGACGCGCGTCGAACAGCTCGAGGCGAAGTCCTGACCCGGTCGGGCGCGAGGCGCTCGAGCGTCGACCGATCCCGCACGCGGAAGGTAGTTACGTCGTCTGCTCGGGCACGGGTTCGGCCCGCGCCACGGTCTCGGTGTAGCGGGCCAGCGCGAGCGACGCGCCGACGGTGAGGCCGAAGCCGACCGCCGCGACGATCTCGAAGTGCGGACGCGTGCGGTCACCGAGCGCCGTCAGCCCGACGATCGACGGGACGATGGTCTCGACCGCGAACATCACTGCCGACGTCGCCGTAACCGAGCCGCGCTGGAGCGCGCTCGCGAACATCAGCATCCCGCAAACGCCATAGAGGACGAGCGCGATCGCAACGGGCTCGAGGATCACGCGCCAACCCGGCGTGGGGACGTGCAGCGCGCGCGCCGCGACGGCGGTGCCGGTGAATCCGAGACCGGCGCACGCGGCGAGGCCGATTGCGCCACGGGGATCGGGCAGACGAGCCGCGACGATCCCGCCGCTCGCGACGACGAAGACGCCGATGAGCAGCAACCAGCCGCCGAGATGCGACAGGTGGGCGGCGTGCTGGCCGTGCGCCGACGCGCCGAGCAGGCCGAGCCCGACGATCAGGACCGCGATCGCGACGGCGTCGGACGCGCGGAGGCGAAAACCGAACACGAACACGGCGGTCATCGCGGTGACACCGACGCTGCCGGCGATCGCGGCTTGGACGACGAAGAGTGGCAGCGTGCGCAACGCGATGATCGATGCGACGAATCCGACGGCGTCGAGCGCGAGTCCGCCCAAATAGGGGAGTTGACGGCCCAGGCGCGCGAACAGCATGACGTCGAGGTGACCGGCTGTGGATGCCCGCCGCGCGCCGGTGGCCTGCAAGACCGTGCCGAACCCGTAGCTGAGGTTGGCCGCGAGCGCGCAGACCAATGCGAGGAGCATCGGCCGCGAAGCCTACGCCCGCCGTGTTATCCGGGCGCGCCGCGATCGCCCGGACCTGTGAGCCCCATGCGGTTCGCGATCACCTCGTTCATGATCTCGTCGGTGCCGCCGCCGATGCGTTGCAGCCGCGCGTCGCGAAACGCGCGGGGGATACCGGTCTCCTCGAGATAACCGGCCCCGCCCCACACTTGCACGCACGCGTCGACCAGACGGTTCTGCACCTGCGCGCAGTACTTCTTGCACATCGAGATCTCGGCGACCGGGTAGTCACCTTGCATCACCGCCCACGTCGTCGCGTAGAGCAGGGCTCGGGCCGCGCTCAACTCCGTGGCCGCGTCGGCGAGCTTGTGCGCGATCACCTGGTGCTGCGCGATCGGGCGCCCGAACGCGTATCGCTCGTGCGCGTAGTCGACGGTGTCGTCGAGCGTTCGGCTCGCATGGCCCACACACGCGGCCGCGCCGGCGAGTCGCTCGTACTGCAGTTGCCACATCAGCTGCGCGAAGCCCCGACCCGGCTCGAGCCCGATGAGCTCGTTCGCGGGAACCTCGACGTCGTCGAGCGCGATCTCCGCGGTGTCCGACGAGTGCATCCCGAGCTTCTCGAGCCGGCGCGAGACGCGCACCCCCGGTAGCGACGTGTCGACGAGAAACAGGGACACGCCGTGATGGCCGCCCGTCGGGTCGGTCTTGGCGACCAGCGTGAGGAAGTGCGCACGAGTGCCGTTGGTGATGAACATCTTGCGGCCGTTGACGCGCCAGACATCGCCGTCGAGCACCGCGCGGGTGCGGATCGCGGCGACGTCGGAGCCGGCGTCGGGCTCGGTGATCGCGATCGCGCCGATCTTCGTGCCCGCGATCGCCGGGCGCAGCCAGCGCTCGCGCTGGTCGTCGGTGCCGAACTCGGCGAGCGCGGGGGTCGACATGGAGGTTTGAACGGAGAGCGCCATCGGGATCGCGCCGGCGCCGCACCGGGCGAGCTCCTCGACGAAGACGAGCCCGGCGGCGAGATCGCCTCCGCTTCCGCCCCAGCGGGTGGGGAAGTGCAGGCCCAGGAAGCCGAGCTCACCGCACCGACGGAAGAGCTCGTCGGGGAAGTGCCCCGCGTCTTCCCACTCGACGACATGGGGTCGCACCTCGGCGTCGACGAACCGCCGGACGCTTCCCCGCAACTCCTCGTGCTCCGCCGTGAATATCGGATGGCGCATCATCGCCGTCAACGCTGCCACATCGGGGCTGTCACATCCGTCCGGGCGCCGTAGACTGCACCATTCCATGGCCAAGTCCCTGCTGGAGCGCCGGCTCATCGACGTGAGCGACCGCCTCAAGCGGCTGCGCGCCGAGATCGCGGTCGCCGACGAGCAGTGCGCGGTCCTCGTCGCCGAGGCCGAGGACGCGCGGCTCCGATCGCTCGTCTCGGAGACACCGCTGGCCCAAGCCGAGGCGCACGAGATGCGGCGCCATGCCGATGCGCAGATGCGCCAACGCGACGCGCTGCGCCGCGGCATCGAAGAGCTCGAACGCGACCAGGATGCCCTGCTCGATCGCATGGCGAACGAGTTGACGCTTCCCCGAGCCCCGAACACCTCGTCGTAGTCGATAGGTGAGAGGTTCAGAGCCGGTGACCAAACCTGTGCGCGTCGTGATCGCCGAGGACGAGGCGATCATCCGTCTCGACCTCAAGGAGATCCTCGAGGAGGAGGGTTACGAGGTGGTCGGCGAGACCGGCCGCGGCGACCGGGCGATCGAGCTCGTACGCGAGCTCGATCCCGACCTCGCGATCCTCGACATCAAGATGCCGGGGATGGACGGTCTCACGGCCGCCCGCACGATCGCGGGTGAACGACTCGCGGCGGTCCTCATCCTCACCGCGTTCTCGCAACACGACCTCGTCGAGCAGGCCCGCGACGCCGGCGCGCTCGCGTACCTCGTCAAGCCATTCCAGACGAGCGACCTCCTCCCGGCGATCGTCACCGCGCTCGGTCGCTTCGAGCAGATCGTCGCGCTCGAGCAGGAGAACGCCGATCTCGCGGAGCGTCTCGAGGCCCGCAAGATCATCGACCGCGCCAAGGGGCGGTTGATGGACGAACACGGCCTCTCGGAGGCCGACTCGTGGCGCTTTCTGCAGAAGAACGCGATGAACTCGAGGCGCAAGATCCACGAGGTCGCGCACGACGTCGTCGCCGGGGTGCTCAGCCCCTGACGGCAGGGCCGGCCGCGGCCTCGACACAGCGAGGGACACACCAGGGGAGTGTCTCCGGGTCGTCGTAGCATGACCTCGATGCCCAAGTTGCTGCTGCTGGACGGCCATTCGTTGGCGTACCGCGCGTTCTTCGCGCTGCCGACCGATCTCGCGACCAAGGCGGGCACGGTGACGAACGCGGTGTACGGCTTCACGTCGATGCTCACCAAGGTGATGGCCGACGAGAAGCCCGATCACATCGCAGTTGCGTTCGACGCGCCCGGCGGCAGCACCTATCGCTACGAGCTCGACCCCGAGTACAAGGCCGGCCGCAAGGAGACCCCCGACCTGTTCCGCTCGCAGCTGCCGTTGATCCACGAGGTGTTGGAGGCGCTCGAGATCACCCAACTCGAGATCTCGGGCGTCGAAGCCGACGACGTGATCGCGACGCTCGCGACGAGTGCGGCCGCCGAGGACATGGACGTCGTGATCGTCACCGGCGACCGCGACTCGTACCAGCTCGTCCACGACCCCCACGTGAAGGTGCTCTACAACAAGCGCGGCGTCTCCGACTACGCGCTCTACGACGAGGCCGGCATCGCCGAGCGGTGCCTCGGGGTGACGCCCGCGCAATACCTCGACTACGCAAGCCTGCGCGGCGACACGAGCGACAACCTCCCGGGCGTCCCGGGCGTCGGCGAGAAGACGGCCGCCAAGCTGATCACGACGTACGGGAGTCTCGAGGGTATCTACGACCATCTCGACGATCTGCCGCCGAAGCAGCGCACGAACCTCGCCGACGCCAAGGAGCGCGTCTTCAAGAATCGTGAGATGTCGCGCTTGAACCGCGAGGTCGACCTCGGCGATCTGACTCCTGCGGACCTCCAGCAGGGTGCGTTCGACCGCGAGCGCGTGCGTGTGCTGTTCAATCAGCTCGAGTTCCGGCTGTTGTTGCCGCGCATCCTCGACGCCGTCGGCGACGTAGCCGAGCTCCCCGTCTCCGACGCCCTCGAGGTCGACGTCGTGATCGCGCGCGACGCGGCTACTGCGGCGGATGCGCTGCGCGCCGCGGCGAACGGAGGTCGGGTCGCGGCGGAAGCGCGCTGGGCCGGCGTCGTCGGCCGGAGCGCACTAACCGGTATCGCGATCTCGACCGGCGACGACGCGACGTACATCGGAGGCGACCTCCTCGACGACGAGAAGGTGCGCGACGCGTTCGGAGCGTTCGACGGGCCCCAGAGTCCGCCGCTCGTCGTCCACCGTGCCAAGGAGCTGATGCACGGCCTCGGGCGCGAGCTGCCGTCGCTCGCGCGCGACACCGCGGTGATGGCCTACCTCCTCGACCCGGGTGAGGGGAAGTACCTGCTCGAAGATCTCGCGGTGCGCTATCTCTCGCTCGAGCTGACGTCGCCCGACCAGGTCGAGGGCACGCTCGACTTCGACGGCGAAGCCAATGCGCGCGAGACCGGGCGCCGGGTCGCCGTGCTCGTTCGCCTCGGCGACGCCCTGGCCGAGGCGTTGGAAGCGCGGGAGCTCGTCGAGCTGTACGAGCGCATCGAGCTCCCGCTCGTACCCGTCCTCGCCAAGATGGAAGACGCGGGCGTTCGCATCGACGTGAAGTTCCTCGAGGATCTCGGCAAGGAGCTCGGAGACGAGTGCCGGCGGCTCGTCGGCGAGATCCAGGGCCATGCGGGGGAGCAGTTCAACGTCAATTCCACACCGCAGCTCCGACACATCTTGTTCGAGAAGCTCGGCCTCACGCCGGTCAAGAAGACGAAGACCGGTGCGTCCACCGACGCCGACTCGCTGCAGAAGCTGGCCGAGGAGCACCCCATCGTCGAGGCGCTGCTCCGCTACCGCGAGGTCGAGAAGCTGCGGAGCACCTACGCCGACGCGTTGCCGCCCCTGGTCCGGGCCGACGGGCGGATCCACGCGACCTTCAACCAGCTCGCGACCACGACCGGCCGCATCTCGAGCGAGGCGCCGAACCTCCAGAACGTGCCGGTGCGGACCTCGACCGGGCGCGAGCTGCGCAAGGCGTTCGTCGCCGACGACGGTTGCGGACTGCTGACGGCCGACTACTCGCAGATCGAGCTGCGGGTGCTCGCGCATCTCGCCGACGACCCGGGACTCATAGAGGCCTTCGAGCGCGGTGCCGACATACACACCACCACCGCCGCGCGCGTCTTCGACGTGGCCGAGGAGAAGGTCGACACGTTCCAGCGCCGCTTCGCCAAGGTCGTGAACTACGGCCTCGCCTACGGCATGGAGGCGTACGGCCTCGGCCAACGCCTCGACATCCCGACCGACCAGGCCCGTGAGATCCTCGATGCGTACTTCGCCGCCTTCCCGAACATCGCCGCGTACATGACCGAGACCGTCCGCGACGCGAAGGCGTGCGGGTACACCGCGACCCTCTTCGGTCGTCGCCGTCAGCTCCCGGAGCTGTCGTCGGACAACTTCCGGATCCGCCAGATGGGCGAGCGCATGGCGCAGAACGCACCGGTGCAGGGGAGCGCGGCCGACATCTTCAAGCTGGCCATGATCGACCTCGACCGCGCGCTCACCGCCGGCGGCTTCACGAGCCGGATGGTCCTCACCGTCCACGACGAGCTCGTGCTCGAGGTCCCGACGGCCGAGCGCGAACGTGTCACCGACGTGGTGCGCGAGACGATGGAGCACGTCACCGAGCTCCGCGTGCCCCTCGTCGTCGACATCGGCTTCGGGACCACCTGGGCCGACGCCAAGTAGTGGCCCGAGTGGAACCGCCGGCGGCGCGGCATCGTCTCATCCGCGTGCGCGCGCTTCGGACGATCGGCATTGTGGTCATAACGCTCCTGGCGGGCTGTTCGTCATCGAGTCACGTCGCGCGGCAGCGTTCTGCGTCGATCGCGGTGAGTTCGTCGTCGTCGGGTCCTCGCGTCAGCCGGGCCGCACCGACGTGCCCGAGCCGGGTTCTGCACCCGCCCCCGATGTCCCTGCCTCCGAGCGGCCGCGCGACCTCCGCGTTCATATCCGGTGAGCCCACGAGCCTGCTCGCGTGCCGGTACCGCGAGGGTTCGCTCGCGCGGTCGGCACGACTCGCGCCGGGGCCGATCGGGGCCGCATTGAACCGCGCCGAGCCGATCCCACCGGGCGCGATCTACAACTGCCCGGCCGACCCGGGTGACCTGATCCTGCTGTACTTCGAGTACCCCAGCGGCGCTCAGCTGACCGTCTCGACCTGGACCAAGGGGTGCGCGTTCGCGAGCAACGGTCGGCGAATGGTCGCCACACCACTCGCGACGATCAGACAACTCGAAGCCGCACTCGCATGATCCAGGTAGCGGCGGGCAGTCTGAGCGTGTGAGCGACATGCCCCCTGTGCCACCCGGACTGTGGTTCAACGAGGTCGCCGCGCATCTCGGCCCGGCCTATTGGGCACCTGACACCGGTCGGGTAATGGCGTTCACGAAGGGGACGGTCCAGGAGATCGACTTCCTGGTCGAGGCGCTCGAGCTGCGGCCGGGCATGCGGGTGCTCGACGCGGGCTGTGGTCCGGGGCGGCATGCACTCGAGCTCGCCCGGCGCGGTATTGCGGTCGTGGGCGTCGACACCTCGCCCGACTTTCTGGCGCTCGCCCGCGCCGCGGCCGGCGAACTCCCGGTCGAGTTCCACCAGCTCGACGTGCGGGAGCTGGACTATGCCGAGATGTTCGACGCGGTCGTCTGCTTGTGTCAGGGCGGATTCGGGCTGCTCGGAGGCGCCGATGGCGAGCTCGACGTCGTCGCTCGATTCGCGACCGCGCTGCGGCCAGGCGGTCGCCTCGCGCTGAGCGCGTTCTCTTCGTATTTCGTCGTGCGGCACCTCGAACCGGACGAGCGCTTCGACGCCGACAGCGGGGTCAACCACGAGCGCGCGGTGGTGCGCGACTCCTCGGGCCGCGAGCGCACGTTCGACCTCTGGACCACGTGCTACACGCCCCGGGAGCTCCGCCTCGTCGCGGCGCGCGCCGGCCTCACCGTCGACGGCGTTCTCGGAGTGCATCCGGGCCGCTACGCGCGCGAGCGGCCGTCCGTCGACGTGCCCGAGTACCTGTTGCTCGCACGACGCCCCGATTGACGGGAGTTTCCCTCCCGGCGGTCGGCCTGTAGCCTCGCGAGGCCGCTCCACCGGAGCGGCGAGGGGCGCGCGCGCCGACCACGCGCCGCGCGGCTCGTCTTTCCCGAACAAAGCAGGAATCAAGTGTTGGATCAGGAACCGGACGCGACTGCGCCGCCCACCGCCGCAGTCGCCGAGACCACCGCCGCCGAGCCCGAAGCGGGCACGGACGACCCGGCGGCGGAAGTGGCGGAAGTGGCGGACGCCGCCGACGACGCCGAATCCGAGATGGAGCAGGACATCGTCGTCGACGACCTCGGTGGCATGTCGCTCGCCGACGCCATCGACGCGACGATCGTGGCGTTCGACGACGGCGACCTCGTGCACGGGAAGGTCGTGAAGATCGACTCGGACGAAGTGCTGCTCGACATCGGCTACAAGTCCGAGGGCGTCATCCCGAACAAGGAGCTCTCGATCCGCAACGACGTCGACCCGCACGAGGTCGTGTCGCTCGGTGAGGAGATCGAGGCCCTCGTCCTCCAGAAGGAGGACAAGGACGGCCGCCTGATCCTTTCGAAGAAGCGTGCGCAGTACGAACGCGCGTGGGGCACGATCGAGCAGAAGAAGGAGAACGAAGAGGTCGTCTCCGGTCCGGTCATCGAGGTCGTCAAGGGCGGCCTCATCATCGACATCGGTCTGCGCGGGTTCCTTCCCGCGTCGCTCGTCGACCTGCGCCGCGTGCGCGATCTGCACCCGTTCGTCGGACGGGTGCTCGAGTGCAAGATCATCGAGCTCGACAAGAACCGGAACAATGTGGTCCTGTCGCGCCGGGCGTACCTCGAAGAGACGCAGCGCGAACAGCGCGACGAGTTCCTCACGAACCTGAAGCCCGGCGAGGTGCGCAAGGGTGTGGTGTCGTCGGTCGTCAACTTCGGTGCGTTCGTCGACCTCGGCGGCATGGACGGACTCGTTCACGTCTCCGAGCTCTCGTGGAAGCACGTCGACCATCCGTCGTCGGTCGTGCAGGTCGGCGACGAGGTCACGGTGCAGGTCCTCGACGTCGATCTCTCACGCGAGCGGATCTCGCTCTCGCTCAAGGCGACCCAGCAGGATCCGTGGCAGGAGTTCGCCACCGGCCACCAGGTCGGCGAGCTGGTGTACGGGCGAGTCACCAAACTCGTGCCGTTCGGCGCGTTCGTCCAGGTGGGCGAGGGCATCGAGGGCCTCGTGCACATCTCCGAGATGGCGGCGCACCACGTCGAGGCGCCCGAGCAGGTCGTCACCCCCGGCGAGGAGCTGTGGGTGAAGATCATCGACATCGATCTCGAGCGCCGGCGCATCTCGCTGTCGATCAAGCAGGCCGCCGAAGGCGGAGAGGTCGCGGCCGAGTACCGCGAGTTCTACGGCGAGCACGCCTACGACGCGCAGGGCAACTACATCGGGCCCGACTACACCGAGGGTGAGGGCGAGGGTGGCGAGGGCCACCCCGGTGCCCCTGCACTCGGGCCTCCGCCCGCCCCGCCCGAGGGATCCGCGGCCGACTCCTCGCCCGACTCCTCGCCCGAGCCGGTGATCGCCGAGACCGAGACCGAGACCGAGGACGAACTTCCGGCCTCCTGAACTGCGCCCTGCTGAACTTCGGCCTCCTGAACCGCGCACGCCCGAGCGCTTCGTCGTCCCGCGGCGCGAGGGGTCGCGCGAAAAGTGCTGCTTGCACCGGTGCTGGTGCGCGTGCGAGCGTCGGCGATAGCGCGGCTGCTAGCAGAGGTTTTCGCGGGCACCCGTCGGATCGGAGTTCGGATCGGACTGTCGCGTTCGTAGAATCCGGCCCGATGCTGATGGTCGGGCTGACGGGCGGGATCGGCGCGGGGAAGTCGACCGTCGCGGCGCTGCTCACCGAGCGGGGGGCGGTCACGATCGATGCCGACGAGATCGCGCGCGAGGTGGTCGAGCCCGGCACGCCGACGTTGGCCAAGCTCGTGGAGCGATTCGGTCCCGAGATCCTGCGTCCGGACGGCTCGCTCGACCGTCCCGCCCTCGCCGCGGTGGCGTTCGTCGACGACGAGACCCGCAAAGAGCTCGAGGCGATCACGCACCCGGCGATCGGCGCCGAGTTCCTGCGGAGGGTCGCGGAAGCTCCGCCCGACGCGGTTGTCGTGCACGACGTGCCACTCCTCGTGGAATCGAAGCGTGGCTTCGAGTACGCGGCCGTAATCGTCGTGGAGGCACCGCTCGAGACACGCCTCGACCGGCTCGAGGCGCGAGGGGTGCCGCGTGACGACGCGCGGCGACGCATCGGGCTCCAAGCGACCGACGAAGACCGCCGGAAGGTCGCGACCTGGGTCGTCGACAATGCGGGCGACCTCGCCCACCTGGAGGAACAGATCGCCGACATCTGGACCGAGCTCGAACGCCGCGCGCCGGCGACATAACTGTCTCACCGCGCCGGTACTCTCGCCCCGTGCCCGATTTCGAGCTCGTCACCGACCTCGCGCCCGCGGGCGATCAGCCGGAGGCGATCGCCGCCCTCGGTCGCGGGCTCGAGAACGGCGACCGGTTCCAGACCCTTTTGGGCATCACCGGCTCGGGCAAGAGCTTCACGATCGCCAACGTGATCGCCGACGCGCAGCGCCCCACGCTCGTCCTCGCGCCGAACAAGTCGTTGGCTGCGCAGCTCGCGGCCGAGTTCCGGGAGCTTTTCCCGAAGAATCGCGTCGAATACTTCGTCAGCTACTACGACTACTACCAGCCCGAGGCATACCTCCCCACGACCGACACCTACATCGAGAAGGACAGCTCGATCAACGACGAGATCGACCGTTTGCGGCACTCGGCGACGAGCGCACTGCTCACCCGCCGCGACGTGATCATCGTCGCCTCGGTGTCGGCGATCTACGGCTTGGGCTCGCCGGAGCAATACGGCAAGCAGCTCCTGATGCTGAGCCCGGGTGACGAGCGCGACCAGCGCGAGATCCTCCGGCGGCTCGTCGAGCTGCAGTACGAGCGCAACGATTTCGCGTTCGCCCGCAACAAGTTCCGGGTGCGCGGCGACACGATCGAGGTGTTCCCCGCGTACGAGGAGCGGGCGGTCCGGATCCAGCTCTTCGGTGACGAGGTGGAACGCATCTGCAGCGTCGACCCGCTGACCGGCGAGATCGTCGAAGAGCTCGACGCGCTCGCGTTGTTCCCCGCCTCGCACTACGTCACCGACGAGGAGCGCCTCGCGCAGGCGATCGAGGGCATCCAGGCGGAACTCGCGGAGCGGCTGGCCGAGCTCGAGAGCCAGAGCAAGCTGCTCGAGGCGCAGCGGCTGCGCATGCGAACCAGCTACGACCTCGAGATGCTGCGGGAGGTCGGAAGCTGCTCCGGCGTCGAGAACTACTCGATGCATCTCGACGGTCGGCAGCGCCACCAGCCTCCGTACACGCTGCTCGACTACTTCCCCGACGATTGGCTCTGCATCGTCGACGAGTCGCACGTGGCGATTCCGCAGCTGCACGGTCAGTTCGAGGGCGATCGTTCGCGCAAGGACACGCTGGTCGATCACGGCTTTCGCCTGCCCTCGGCGATGGACAACCGGCCGTTGCGCTTCGAGGAGTTCACCGAGCGGGTCAACCAGGTCGTGTTCATGTCGGCGACGCCCAGCGCGTACGAGCGCGAGACGTCGACGCAGATCGTCGAGCAGGTCGTGCGGCCCACGGGCCTCATCGATCCCGAGATCATCGTGAAGCCGACCAAAGGTCAGATCGACGATCTCGTCGCGGAGATCCACGGGCGCACCGACGTCGACGCGCGGGTGCTCGTCACGACGCTGACCAAGAAGATGTCCGAGGACCTCACCGACTACCTGCTCGAGCTCGGGATCCGGGTCCGCTACCTGCACTCCGAGATCGACACGCTGGAGCGCATCGAGATCTTGAGATCCTTGCGACTCGGCGAGTTCGACGTCCTCGTCGGCATCAACTTGCTGCGAGAGGGTCTCGACCTCCCGGAGGTATCCCTCGTCGCGATCCTGGACGCCGACAAGGAGGGCTTCTTGCGCTCGGCGACCTCGCTGATCCAGACAATCGGCCGGGCCGCGCGCAACGTCGACGGCCAGGTGATCATGTACGCCGATCAGATGACCGATTCCATGCGGCACGCGATCTCCGAGACGATGCGGCGCCGACAGAAGCAGCTCGCGTACAACGAGGAACACGGCATCGACCCGCAGACGGTGCGCAAGAAGGTCACGGACATCCTCGAGATGATCCGCATGCGCGACGACGGCGAGGACGGCCGGACCGGCTCGGGCCGTGGG
>DATCCI010000607.1:0-5192 GCA_036511415.1 Acidimicrobiia bacterium | reverse complement strand
GACGACGATCGCTACTGCATCGACATCCTCGATCAGGTCGCCGCCGCCACCCGCGCGCTGCAGGCCGTCGCGCTCGCGCTCCTCGACGATCATCTCGGGCACTGCGTCGCCGACGCGCTCACGTCGGGGGGCGCCGACGCGAGCGACAAGGTTCGCGAGGCGTCGCAAGCCATCGCGCGCATCGTTCGATCGTGATGCCACACCTCGTCGGATTCGTCTCGGGCGCAGACATCGGTGACAGCCTGCGCGAGAGCTTCTTCATGTTCTGGGAAACGCTCTGGGCGTTGATCTTGGGCTTCGGTCTGTCCGGTGCGGTGCAGGCGTTCGTCTCCAAGGACGAGATGCAGCGAGCGCTCGGCGATCATCGGCCGGCGTCTGTCGCGCGTGCGTCCGGTTTCGGCATGGTGTCGTCGAGCTGTTCCTACGCCGCGACGGCGATGGCGAAGTCGCTGTTCCAAAAGGGCGCCGATTTCGTCTCGGCGATGGTGTTCATGTTCGCCTCGACGAACCTCGTCGTCGAGCTGGGTGTCGTGTTGGTCGTACTGATGGGCTGGCAGTTCGCGGCCGCCGAGTTCGTCGGCGGGCCGATCATGATCGTGCTCTTGGCACTCACGAGTGGCTTCGTCCTGCGGGGCGCGCTCGTCGAGCGCGCCCGGAAGCGGCTGCAAGAAGGCAGTGCCGACGGTCACGACCATCAGGCGATGGTCGGCGTCAGCGCCGAACGCCAAGACGAGCTCGAGCACACACCCTGGGGCGAGAAGCTCACCAGCAAGGCCGCGTGGTCCGACGCCGCGAGTTACACCATGGCCGATATCACCATGCTCCGGAAGGAGTTGGTGATCGGCTACGGCATCGCCGGCTTCCTTTCCGTGCTCGTCCCGACGCATATCTGGAACGACGTCTTCTTGAAGGGTCACGGCTTCTGGACCAGCCTCGAGAACGTGGTGGTCGGCCCGTTCATCGCCTTCATCAGCTTCGTCTGCTCGATCGGAAACGTACCGATGGCCGCCGCGTTGTGGCACGGCGGCATCAGCTTCGGCGGGGTCGTCAGCTTCGTCTTCGCCGACCTCATCGCCCTGCCGCTCGTGCTCATCTATCGCAAGTACTACGGCACTCGGCTCACGCTGCGGCTCTTCGTCTGGTTCTACCTGGTGATGGCGGCCGCCGGGCTCATCGTCGAAGGCTTGTTCGACTGGACCGGCCTCATTCCCTCGAGCCGCCCGCAGACCATCGTGGCGACGCACTTCGAGTGGAACTACACGACCTTTCTCAACCTCGCGTTCCTGGCGGTGTTCGGCGTTCTCTACTGGCTCTACCGCAACCGCGAGCGGTTCGGCGGGGGCGTGGGCTACGCGCTCGATCCCGTGTGCGGCATGCAGGTGCGAACGGCGAGCGCACCCGCGCACATCAGATCCCACCACCACACCTACTCGTTTTGCTCGGATCGCTGCCGGGAGCGATTCGAGGCCGAGCCGGCGCGATTCGTCGAAGGACCCGATCAGGCGTAGTGAGGCCCGATCAGGCGCAGTGAGGGAGGTCGGCGCCGAGTTCGTCTCGGCGAGCCTTCTCGGTCGGAGCTTTGATCCTCACCCCGCTCGCGGCCGGCGCCGGCGACCTTACGTGACGCACATCGTCACGAGCAGCCGCTCGTGCTGCCGCAGCTCGGGCAGGCGTAGCAACTCCCGGCGCGCTGCATCATGTCGCCGCAGACGTGGCAGAGCACCATCTCCCGGGTCGGCGCCGCGGGTGCCGCCGACGCCGAGTGCTCGTTGCGGACCTTGAGCGCATCGGACGGCGCGCGGTCTTCGAGGGGGAGGTCCATAGACATCGCGCTCGGCGTGGTCGCTTCCTCCACGCCCGGCAGCGTCGGCTGGAGCCGCTCGCCGACCGTCATGATGCCCATCGCTTCGCGCTTGTCCTTGTCGATGTACTCGACCGCGAGACGACGGAAGATGTAGTCGACGAGGCTCGTCGCGAACCTGATGTCGGGATCGTCGGTCATGCCCGCCGGCTCGAAGCGCACGTTCGTGAACTTCTCGATGTACGCCTCGAGCGGCACGCCGTACTGCAATCCCATCGACAGGCCGATGGCGAAGGCATCCATGATGCCCGCGAGCGTCGAGCCCTGCTTCGCGACCTTGAGAAACACCTCGCCGGGGCGGCCGTCTTGGTATTCGCCGACCGTCACGTAGCCCTGGCAGTCGGCGACGCGGAAGGAGAACGTGCGGCTCGTGCGCGTGCGCGGCAGCTTCTGCCGCACCGGCTCTTGCACGATGATCGTCTCGACGATCCGCTCGACCTCCTGGGTGAGCGGATCGGAGGCCTTCTTCTGGGTCGACAGCGGCTGACCGACCTTGCAGTTGTCGCGGTAGAGCGCGACCGCCTTCAACCCGAGTCGCCACGACTCGAGGTAGAGCTCCTCGACGTCTTCGATGCTCGCGTCCTCGGGCATGTTCACGGTCTTGCTGATCGCGCCCGAGATGAACGGCTGCACCGCGGCCATCATCTTCACGTGACCCATGTAGTGGATCGTGTTGTCGCCCATCGAGCAGGCGAACACGGCCATGTGCTCGGCCTTGAAGACGGGCGCGCCGACGATCGTCTTGTGCTCGTCGATGTAGGCGATGATCTTGTCGACCTCGTCGGCGCTGTAGCCGAGCTTGTGCAGCGCGCGGGGCACGGTCTGGTTGACGATGAACATCGTGCCGCCACCGACGAGCTTCTTCGCCTTCGTCAGCGCGAGATCGGGCTCGATACCGGTCGTGTCGCAGTCCATCATGAGGCCGATGGTGCCGGTCGGCGCCAAGACCGTCGCCTGCGAGTTGCGGACGCCGTGGAGCTCACCGAGCTCGACCGCGTTGTCCCAGGCCTCCTGCGCCGCACACAGCAACTCCGGCGGCACGAGGTCTTCGTCGATCTTCGCCGTCTCGGCCCGGTGCATCCGCAGCACGTCGAGCATCGGCTCCCGGTTGTGCGCGTAGCCCGCGAACGGGCCCATCCGCGCCGCGGTCTTCGCGCTCGTCGCGTAGGCGTGACCGGTCAGCAGCGCGGTGATCGCCGCGGCCCAGGCCCGGCCCGACTCGGAGTCGTAGGACATCCCCTGCGCCATCAGCAGGGCGCCGAGGTTCGCGTAGCCGAGGCCGAGCTGGCGGAACGTCCGGCTCGTCTCGGCGATCCGCTCGGTCGGGTAATCGGCGTTGCCGACGAGGATCTCCTGCGCGGTGAACATCACCTCGACCGTGTGCACGAAACCGTCGACGTCGAAGCTCCCGTCGTCGTCGAGGTACCGCAACAAGTTGATGCTGGCGAGGTTGCAGGCAGAATTGTCGAGGTGCATGTACTCCGAGCACGGGTTGCTCGCGTTGATGCGGCCGGTGTTCGACGCCGTGTGCCAACGATTGATCGTCGTGTCGAACTGCATGCCCGGATCGGCGCACTCCCACGCCGACTGACTGATCTGGCGCATGAGCTCGCGGGCGCGGATCGTCTTGACCGGCTCGCCCGTCGTGACGCCCTTCAGATTCCAGTCGCGGTCGTCGACGACGGCTTCCATGAACGCGTCGGTGACGCGCACCGAGTTGTTCGCGTTCTGGTACTGGATCGAGTGGCTGTCCTTGCCGTCGAGGTCCATGTCGAAACCCGCGTCGCGCAACGCCCGCGCCTTGCGCTCCTCCACCGCCTTGCACCACACGAAGTCCTCGATGTCGGGATGGTCGACGTCGAGGATCACCATCTTGGCGGCGCGCCGCGTCTTGCCGCCCGACTTGATCGTCCCGGCCGACGCGTCGGCGCCACGCATGAAGCTGACCGGGCCCGAAGCGGTGCCGCCGCCCTTCAGCTCCTCGTGGGAGGACCGGATACGAGAGAGGTTGATGCCGGCGCCGGAGCCGCCCTTGAAGATGGTCCCCTCCTCCCGGTACCAGTTGAGGATCGCGTCCATCCGGTCTTCGACCGCGAGGATGAAGCACGCCGAGGCTTGCTGCGGCACGCCCTTCACCCCGATGTTGAACCACACCGGTGAGTTGAACGACGCCCGTTGGTGGAGGAGGACGTACTTCAGCTCGTCGCGGAACGCGTCGGCCTCGCGCTCGTCGACGAAGTAGCCGTCGCGCGTGCCCCAATCGGCGACCGTGTCGACCACCCGGTCGATCACGTGGCGCAGCGACCATTCGCGCTCCGGCGTGCCGAGCGTGCCGCGGAAGTATTTCTGGGCGACGATGTTCGTCGCGTTCAGCGACCAGGTAGTCGGGAACTCGACGCCGGGCTGGAAGAAGGCGTCGCCTCCGTCCTTGTAGTTCTGGATGCGCGAATCGCGCCGCTCCCACTCGACGGTGTCGTACGGATCGACGCCGGGGCGCGTGAAGCGCCGGTCGATCCCGATCCCGAGCTGTTGCGGCACCATCGCCATGTCGTCGATCTCCCTCCGAGTCCATCTCCGGACTCAGCTCGCCCCTGCGCCCGGACACACGCCCGGACCCACGCTTGGATCAGGCTGGGGGGCCACACCAATACATCGGTAAACCACTACATATTGTGGTTGCTTCCCACCCCGACCGCGAGATGGAGGTGCATTACATCACTGTAATTCCATACATGTCAAGAGTTTCCGGGAGGCTTCGGACACTTCGACCGAGCATCCCGAGGTCAGCTCGACCGCAGGGCTCAGCGCGGCTTGGGCTCGGTGTGCTTTTGGAGCTCTCCGACCTCGCGCTCGAAGTCGGAAAGGTCCTCGAAGCCCTTGTACACCGACGCGAACCGCAGGTACGCGACGTGATCCAGCGCCCGCAGCCGCTCGAGCACGGCCAACCCGACCCGGTCGCTCCCGACCTCGCCACCCAGGGCCCGCAGCTCCTCTTCGACGTCCGTGACGAGCTCGTCGACGGTCGCGGTGTCGAGCCGCCCGGTGGACGAGCGCTCGATTCCCGCTCGGAGCTTCGCCGCGTCGAACAGCTCGGCCGCACCGGCGCGCTTGCGGATGAGCAACGGCGCCTCCTCGACACGCTCGTAAGTGGTGAAGCGGCGCCCGCACGCCAGACACTCCCGTCGGCGGCGGATCGCCACGGAGTCCTCGGCCAGGCGCGAATCGACGACCTTGTCGTCGTTCGCCCGGCACGAGGGACAGCGCACGAAAGCACGGTAATCGGTTCGCTCTGACCTTGACCACGGTTGGGACCACGGTTGGGACCACGGTT
>DATCCI010000606.1:0-5064 GCA_036511415.1 Acidimicrobiia bacterium | reverse complement strand
AGGACGTGCAACTCGGAGTGAGCCGGCAGGCGGCGCTGGAAGCGCTCGTCAAGCGAACCGACGTGGCCGACATCCGGCATTTCGTCGTGGCGCTCGGTCAGGCGAACCGCTACGGCGTGCCGATCGTGCAGACGCTGCGCGTCCAGGCGACCGAAGCACGCGAGCAGCGACGCTCACGAGCCGAGGAACGCGCGCAGAAGCTGTCGGTCAAGCTGCTCTTCCCTCTGGTGTTCTGCATCTTGCCGGCACTGTTCGTCGTGCTCCTCGGGCCCGCGGCCATTCGGATCGCTCACCTCGGCTTGGGCGCGCACCACTGACGCCGTCTCGGACCCGGCGGTAACAGCCGGCCGGGGCATCGACACGGGTAACGACGCACGATCCGGTTAGCGTCCCGAATACCCGTGGATGCCATCGAGCTCGTATACGCCGGAGCGGTAGAGCAGGCGCGCCTCGTTCGCCGCGACGAGGTGTCCACGCGCGAGCTGGTCGAGGCCACACTGGAACGGATCGACGCGTTGAACGCTCGCCTCAATGCGTACCGCGTCGTCTTCGCCGACCGCGCCCTGACCGAGGCCGACCGGGCGGACGCGCTCCACGCCGCGGGGGAAGACCGCCCGCTGCTCGGCGTCCCCGTCGCGATCAAGGACGACGCAGACGTCGCGGGCGAGGTGACGGCGTGGGGTACCGACGCGTTCGGTCCGCCGAAACTCGCCGATTCCGACGTCGTCACGCGGCTGCGCGCGGCCGGCGCGATCGTGATCGGAAAGACGCACGTACCCGAGATGACGCTGTGGCCGTGGACGGCGTCGACCACGTGGGGCACCGCGCGCAACCCATGGGACCCGGAGCGCACGCCGGGCGGGTCGTCGGGCGGCTCCGCGGTGGCGACGGCCACGGGAATGTGCGGCGTCGCGCTGGGCTCCGACGGTGGCGGATCGATCCGCTACCCGTCGGCGCTCACGGCGCTCTTCGGCATCAAGCCCCAGCGCGACCGCGTTCCACTCGGGCCCGATCACCACGACGCCTGGAACGGCCTCACCGCGTACGGGCCGCTGGCCCGGACGGTTCGCGACGCCGCCGCCTTCCTCGATGCGACTGCCGACGACCTGCCCGACGGCGGGTTCCTCTCGGCACTCGAGAGATCGGCCGCGCCACTTCGGATCGCGGTCTCGTACAAGGCTCCGCCCGGCTCACTCGCTCGCCTCACCGCCGAACCGCGGGCCGCGCTCGAGCAAACTACGGCGCTCCTGAGTTCGCTCGGCCACGAAGTCTTCGAACAGGAGGTCGACTACGGGCTCGGCGCGATGTGGAACGTTTCCGTCCGCTACGTCAAAGGTCTGCACCAAGACGTCGCGACGATGGCGCGCCCGGAGCGCTTGGAACGAAACACGCGTCGCCTCGCCACGTTCGGACATCGGCTCCCCGGCTGTTGGCTGGTGACCGCGCGCGACAAGGAGCGCGCGATCGCGATTCGTATGAACAAGATCTTCGACCGCGCTGACATCGTGCTGACACCGATGGTGGGAGGCCCACCGCCTCTGAACACCGAAGTCGCCGACCACGGCCTGGCGCGTTCGCTCTACCGATCCAACGCGGCCGCGTGGGCCGCCCCCTGGAATGCCATCGGCCAGCCGGCCGCGTCGGTCCCGGCCGGCTTCGACTCCCTGGGCTTGCCGCTGGCAGTACAGCTCTGCGGGCGGCCGAACGACGAGGCGACGATCCTGCGGCTCGCGGCGCAACTCGAAGAGGCGCGCCCGTGGGCCGCCCGTCGACCCCCCGTCGACGGGCCGGCGGCCATGCCGGACGACCACGGCGGATCCTCACCCTGAGCCCCGCTTGCCCGCGGCTCAAGTTCCCACCGGCGGGACCGATCAATCCTGAATGGCACGACAGAGCCCGGGGCACGGCGGGTTGTCCCGCGCCGTGGTCTGTGCCGCGGTCATCGCCGCGTCCGCGGCGGCCAGCGCGTGCGCGTCGGGACAGCATTCCGCTCGCAGCGCGGGAACCGTCGTGCGCGTCTCCGAGCGCGATTTTCACATCTCCGTTGCGCCGACCCACCTGCCGGCGGGCGAGATCGTCCTCTCGGTGCAGAACCAGGGTCCGGAGAAGCACGAGTTGATCGTGGTCCGCGAGGGTGACCACGCGCTGCCTCTGCGCAAGGACGGCGTCACCGTCGACGAGGACGCGCTGGCCAAGGCGAAGGTCGGGGGGCTCGAACCCGGGTCGCCCGGCAGCGTCCGCGAGTTGCGGCTCAGATTGCCCGCCGGTCGCTACGAAATGTTCTGCAACATGTCGGGTCACTTCCTCGGTGGCATGCACATGGAGCTCGTGGTCTCTTGAGGACCAGGCACGGGCTGGCCATCCGACCCTTCGCCGCGCGCGGTCGAGGCATGATCGGCGCGATCCTCGCGATGTTCGCGCTGTTGTCGACGCTCACAGTCACCCTTTCCATCCGAGCGACCCAGCGTTCCCAGCACCGGGCTGCAGTCGTACAAGTGGCTGCGCGACAGCGCACACTCGCGGAGCGCTACGTGCAAGAAGTGTTGCTCGCGCGCGCGGGTTACCGGGCTGATCCGGCCACGCTGGCTGCGAACCTCCACGACAGCGCGCGCGCACTGCTCGACGGCGGAACCGCGCCGGCAGTCGACGGCGATGACGATGAGCTCGTGCTGCTTCCGGCAAGCGGGTCCGTGGTTCGCACACAATTGATGCAGGAGCGCCGGCTCGTGTCGGATCTCACGGGAGCCGGGAGTGCGCTCCTCGCCGGCCATCCCGTCGACGCGGTTCCGCAAACTGCCCACGAGAACGTCGGCGTCGTCGATCCTGTCGAGCGCATCCGCGTGCTCGCCGCCCTGACATCGAACGTCTCCCTGAACGCGGCCCGGACGATCGCGACCAGCACCGACCACAACGTCAACGGTCTGATCATGCTCCAGGTGGGCCTCGGCATTGCCGGCGTGCTCGGATCGATGCTGCTCGCTTGGGCGCTCATCGTTGCGACGCGACGGCAAACCGCGTACTTTCGCAGCCTCGTCACATCCTCGACCGACCTCGTCTTGGTGTTCGGTCCGGGCGGATGCCGGTACGCCAGCGAGTCGGTGTGCGCGATGGTCGGCCGACCCGAAACGGATCTGCTGGGCTCGGGATTCATGCAGTTCGTGCACCCCGACGACTGCGCGCAGGTCTCGTGCGCGTGGGGTGACGGCGGCCTGCATCAGATCGCCTTTCTCGTGTCCAACCGCTTCGGGGAATGGCGGCACCTCGATGCGCACGTCACCGACCTTCGCGGTGATCGCCAGATCCGCGGTGTGGTCTTCAACGCGCGAGACGTCACCGAACGGGTCCAACTCGAGGAGGAGCTGAGCCACCAGGCGTTCCACGACGGGCTGACCGGTCTCGCCAACCGCTCTCTCTTTCACGACCGTCTCGAACAGGCGCTCGTTCGATCTGCCCGATCGCACGAGCCGATGACGGTGCTCCTCGTCGACCTCGATCGGTTCAAGCAGGTCAACGACAGTCTTGGGCACGGCTCCGGGGACAGGTTGCTGCAAGAGGTTGCGCAGCGCTTCCATTCGGTGACCCGGACGAGCGACACCCTCGCCCGTCTGGGAGGAGACGAGTTCGCGGTGTTGCTCGACGGCGCAAGCGAAACAGAAGGCATCGCCATCGCGCATCGATACATCGAGAAGCTCTCCGAGCCGCTTTCGGTCGCGGGCCGCGAGCTCGTCCTCGCCGCGAGCATCGGCGTTGCCGTACACACCAGCGGTGCAGACACCAGCGAGGAGCTCGTGCGGCGCGCGGATGTCGCCATGTACGTGGCGAAGCGGAACGGCGGCGGTCAGTGTGAGGTCTTCAGGTCGGACATGGCCCATGGGCTCGATGAGCTGCTCGGGCTCGAGCACAAGCTGCGGCAGGGTCTGCAACGGGGCGAGTTCAGCGTCCACTACCAGCCCGAGATCGACTTCGCCACGGAGGCCGTCGTCGGGGTCGAGGCGCTCGTGCGCTGGAACTGCCCGACCCGCGGAATCGTGATGCCCGGCCAGTTCATCCCCATCGCCGAGTCGACCGACCTGATCCTGCCCCTCGGGGAGTTCGTCTTGCGGGAAGCCTGCCGGCAGACCGAGCGCTGGCGAACCGACGGTCTGCTCCCCGAGCCCTTCGTCACCTGGGTCAACCTGTCCGGCCGCCAGCTCTCCAAAGGCGGCATCCGCGACCTGGTCCGCCAGACCCTCGCAGACGTCGGACTTCCTGCGAACTACCTCGGGCTGGAGGTGACCGAGACGGCGCTTGCAGTCGAAGGTTCGGCCGGCGATCGCGCTCGCGCCGAGCTCGAGGACATTCATGCACTGGGTGTGCAGATCGCGATCGACGACTTCGGCACCGGGTTCTCGTCGCTGGAGCAGCTACGCCGCTTTCCCATCGACGTGATCAAGGTCGACCGCTCGTTCATCCAAGGAGTCGAGCACGACAGCAAGAGCGCGACCATCACGGCCAACGTCACCAGCCTCGCCCACGCCCTGGGGCTCGTCGCCGTTGCCGAAGGGATCGAGACCGCCGGACAACTCTCGTCCGCACGCGAGCTCGGCTGCGACGTCGCGCAGGGCTATCTGTTCGCGCGTCCTGCTCCCGCCGACGAGATCGCCCATCTCCTCGCCGCGCGTCATGGTGCGGCCGAGCCCAACGAGTCCGACCACGCCGTCACCGCCGCCAGACTGTGAGGTGACCCGTCGCGACGCCTCGCGATCAGGCGCGGGCGGTCAGCGCGGCCGTAGGCCGAGCAGCGCCTCGACGCGCTGCGCGATGTCGTCATGACCGAGTTGCGACGGGTGCAGCGCGTCGGACATGAACCCGTGCGCGTCCGCCGCGGCCCAGCCGGCCCCGGCGACGCCCGCCCACTCGTCATGGAGGTCGACGAACGCGCAGTCCATCGAGGTCGCGACCTGCTCGGTGGTCGCTCGGTAGATCGCTTGCTGTCCGGCGTCGCGCCGCAGCCCGATCGTCAGCTCTCCGCGGTCGTTCGAGCCGGTCGCCGCGCCCGACAGCCTCGCCGAGCCGCCGGAGGGA